>DATCYI010000203.1:0-1893 GCA_036570385.1 Acidimicrobiales bacterium
TGGGACACGTGCTGCACGATCGCCGTCCGCCAGCCGCTGAGCGAAGCGGGCGAGCGTCCCCTCGCCACGCTCTCCGGCGGCGAGCAGAAGCGTCTGGCCCTCGAGGTGCTCCTGCGCTCCGACGCCGAGGTGCTGCTGCTCGATGAGCCTGACAACTACCTCGACGTGCCCGGGAAGCAGTGGCTGGAGGAGGCGCTGCGCGCCTGTCCCAAGACGATCCTGCTCATCAGCCACGACCGCGAGCTGCTGGCCGGCGTGAGCCAGCGGGTCGTCACGCTCGAGGGCGGCACGGCCTGGGTGCACGGCGCGTCGTTCGCCACCTGGCATGACGCCCGCGAAGCGCGCCTCGCCCGGATCGACGAGGAGCACCGTCGCTGGCAGGAGGAGCGCAAGGGCATGCAGGCGGCGCTCGTCGAGTACCGGCGTCGGGCGTCGATGGGCAGCGACAAGTTCGCGTCGCGGGTGCGGGCGACGAAGTCGAAGATCGAGCGCTTCGAGGCCGCTCCGCCGCCCGAGCGGGTGGTCGACCACCAGGTGACGATGCGCCTGGGCGGCGACCGCACCGGCAACCGGGTGATCATCTGCGAGCAGCTCGAGCTCCACGGCCTGACCGATCCCTTCGACGCCGAGGTGTCGTACGGAGAGCGGGTCGCGGTGCTCGGTCCGAACGGCACCGGCAAGAGCCACTTCCTGCGCTTGCTCGCCGGCGAGGACGTCGCGCACGACGGCTCGTGGCGCCTCGGAGCGCGAGTAATGCCCGGCTACTTCAGCCAGACCCACGACCACCCCGAGCTGCGCGGCGTCGACCTGCTGGCGATCGTGATGGGGCGCGGCATCGAGCGCGGCAAGGCCATGGCAGCCCTGCGCCGCTACGGGATCGCCGGCTGCGCGCAGCAGCCCTTCGAGACGCTCTCGGGCGGCCAGCAGGCCCGGCTCCAGATCCTCCTGCTCGAGCTGGCCGGCAGCACCCTCCTGCTGCTCGACGAGCCGACCGACAACCTCGACCTCGCGTCGGCCGAAGCGCTCGAGGAGGCGCTTCAGTCGTACGTCGGGACCGTCGTGGTCGTCAGCCACGACCGCTGGTTCCTGCGGGGCTTCGACCGCTTCCTGGTGTTCGACCGCAACGCCCGCGTGCGCGAGCACCTGGAGCCTGTCTTCACCTGAGCCTCGGTCGGCAGAGCTGGCATGGTTCTGCACCGATTCGGTGCAGAACCATGCCCAGAAGCTCCGAACCCCCTCGTCTGGCCCGACCGGGAGGCCCGCGGGCGCATGTCCGAGCGTCAGTACCGTGGGACGGTGATCAACCTGAGCGCTGGGGACGTGACAGCAGCTGTCGACCGGGCCCACGGTGGACGGTTGGCGTCGCTGGTGGTCGGCGGCATGGAGCTGCTCGTCCAGCGGCCGAGCACCGCTCCGATCGACCCGCTCTCTTGGGGCTGCTTCCCGATGGTGCCCTTCGCCGGCCGCCTACGGGGCGGACGCTTCTCCTGGCACGGGCGGCTGCACGAGCTCGAGCGCAACCACGCCGGACATGCGATGCACGGCACGCTCTTCGACGAGCGCTGGACGCTCGCCAAGCGTGACGACACCTACGCCCGGGTCGAGGGCAGGCTCAACCCGCGCTGGCCCTTCGAGGGCTGGGCGGTGCACGAGATGGCGCTGGCCGAGGACCACATCGAGCTGCGACTCGAGGTCCACGCTGCCGACGAGGCCTTCCCTGCGACGGCCGGCTGGCACCCCTGGTTCCGGCGGCGCCTCGAGCTGGGCGGCGATCTCGAGGTCGACATGCAGGCGACCCGCTTCTACCCGCGCGACTCCGACGGGCTGCCGCTCGGCCCCCTCGATCCACCGCCCCCGCACGGGCCGTGGGACGACTGCTTCACCGGGCTCACC
>DATCYI010000204.1:0-13298 GCA_036570385.1 Acidimicrobiales bacterium
GGGCACCTCGTTGGCGAAGCTGCCGAGCCAGTCGATGCGGTTCACCAGCGTGGTGACCTGCGGGTAGGTGCGGACCTCGCTGAGCTTCTCGTAGCCGCGGTGCATGTAGCCGCACAGCACGTCGGCCGACACGACCTGCTCACCGTCGAGGCGGGCCACGAGGCGCAGGGTGCCGTGGGTGACGGGGTGCTGCGGGCCCATGTTCAGGACCATGCCGTCGTCGGTCTCGACCTCGAGGTTGAGGCGCGCGTCGGCGGCCTGGGCGTTGGCGTAGGCCAGCTGCTGGGACTCGGTGAGCGTCATGTCGCGTCGCCTCCCTCGGCCTCGGCGTCGTCGCCGCCGCCGGGCATCGGTTCAACGTCGACGATGCCGGGCCACGGCTTCACGACGCGGGCGAGGAGCGGGAACTCCTTGCGCAGGGGGTGCCCCTCGAAGTCGGTGGGCAGGTAGATGTGGCGCAGGTCGTCGTTGCCGTCGAACCCGATGCCGAACATCTCGTGGGCCTCGCGCTCGTGCCAGGCAGCGCCGGAGTAGGTGCGGACCCACGTGCTGATCCGGGGGTCGTCGTCGGGCACGTCGGCCTTGAGCAGGATCCGCAGGTCGGTGCCGGGCTTGGCGACCGATGCCAGCACCTGGAACCGGGTGTCGCCGCCGGTGAGGCCGGGGACGGCCTCGGAGCGGTCGGGCATCGGCGGCGGGAAGGGCACGTCGAGCTCGGAGTCCTCGTAGCGACCGTAGGGCGAGGGCAGCCAGTCGATGGCGGAGAGGAAGTCGAAGAAGGAGAAGCCGGCCTTGTCGCGGGCGACCTCGCCGGCCGTGGTCCAGGCCTCGGTGGTGACCCGCACCCATAGGCCCAGGCCGGGCTTGATGTGGCTGTCGACCAGAGCGTCGCCGAGGTGCTCGGAGAGCACCGCGAGGACGGCCTCGCGACGATCGTCGGTCGGGGCCTCGACGGGGGCTTCTTCGGTGGCGGTGTCGTCAGCCAACGACGATCGCCTCCTCGTCGGTGCGGCCGGCCCAGCGGGCAGCCATGTCCTCGTTCTGGATCCGCTCCTGGAGCAGCACGATCCCCTCGAGGAGGGCCTCGGGCCGCGGCGGGCAGCCCGGCACGAACACGTCGACGGGGATGATCTGGTCGACGCCCTTGGTGACCGAGTAGCTGTCCCAGTACGGGCCGCCGCAGTTGGCGCACGAACCCATGGAGATGACGTACTTCGGGTCGGGCATCTGCTCGTAGAGGCGGCGGATGGCCGGGACGATCTTGTCGGTGACGGTGCCCGAGATGATCACGAGGTCGGCCTGGCGGGGGCTGGCCGGGAAGGGGATCACGCCGAGGCGCATGACGTCGTAGCGGGGCGACGCGAACGCCGCGCCCATCTCGATCGCGCAGCACGCCAGACCCCACTGGTAGGCCCAGACGGAGTACTTGCGGCTGAGGTTGAGCAGCTTGGTGAGAGGCTTCGGCATCTTGCCGCTCTCGACGAGGCCCATCAGGAGGTCTCGCCTGTCGTCACAGCCACCGGAGGACCTTCTTTCGCCACGCGTAGAGGAGGCCGAGGGCCAGGATCACGATGAAGATCGCCATCTCGATGAGGCCGAACCACTCATAGGCGTCGACCCGGGTGGCGAACGGGAAGATGAACACGGCCTCGACGTCGAACATCACGAAGAGCAGTGCGTAGATGTAGTACCTGACCTGGCTCTGACCCCAACCGGAGCCCACGGGATCGACGCCGGACTCGTAGTTGACGTACTTGCCCGCCTGGGGGCGGGTGGGTCGGAGCAGCCCCCCGATGCCGAGGAGGAGGGCCACGAGACCCACGCCCACGAGGCCGAAGATGGCCACCGTGAGGTAGTCGCGGAGTAGATCGGACACGTCGGGGGAGCCTAGTGAAGGGTCGCGCAAGGCACCAAGATCGCCCCATCAGGGGCGTGAGCGCCCTCGCGACGGGCCTCAGGCGGCTTCGAAGAGCACCGACTGGCCCGAGATCTCGCCTCCGTCGGGCGACGCGTAGGCCACCGTGAGCACCCGTTGGCCGGCGGGTATGCCGCCCTCCGGGCTGATCGCACAGCGCTGGCCCGAAGCCTGGTCGAGCTCTGTCAGCTCGGTGCCCAGCGCCTCGCCGCACACCATCGCCTCGCCGTCGTCGAGCCGCACGA
The DNA here is from genome assembly GCA_036570385.1 of Acidimicrobiales bacterium. Lineage (GTDB taxonomy): Bacteria > Actinomycetota > Acidimicrobiia > Acidimicrobiales > VFJN01 > VFJN01. The sequence goes on from DATCYI010000204.1 coordinate 2,161, forward strand.
TCGGGGCGCTGACGCCCTCGGGCACGACCACCACCAGCTCGTCGTCCTCGACGACCGGTCGGGTGCCGCCCTCCGGAACGCCTTCCGGCACCACGAACTCGATCTCGCCGGCGAACGCGAACGGCTCCGGCTCGGCGGTGCCGCCGGTGATGCGGACCGGGAACGCGTCGGCGCGCGTCTCGGTCATCCCCTCCGGTGCGATGGTGCCGACCAGCGTGACGATCACGAGGGTGACGTCGCCCTCGCTCAGCACGGGGGTGACCACCACGTGGTCGGGCTTGCCGACCGACCAGGCTCCATAGCCCTCCGCCATGCCGCTCAGCTGCTCGTCGAAGGAGGCCTTGCTGCCGAAGTGGGCCCGCGACGTGGGACCCATCGACTCCCAGGCGTCGACGTCGTCGCCGGCGCCGAGGGCGTCGACCCACGCCAGCACGGCGGCCGCGGAGATCTCCTCCACCTCGCCGCTGACGGTCGGCGACGTGAGCATCGTGGAGGGCTGACCCGAGCCTGCCGAGGTGGTCGTCACATCGCCCGTGGTGGTGTCGGTGGTGTCGGTGGGGCCGGCCAGCTCGGTGGTGGTGTCGTCGGACCCGGAGCGCTCTCGCACCAGCGTCGAAGCGGCGACCACTACCAGCACCGCGGCGGCGGCGGCCGCCACCGCGACCACGGCGTTCGAGCGGCGTCGCAGCGCCGGCGGCACCAGGGCAGTCGATGACGCGGCGTAGAGCCCGAGGTCGTCGTCGCCCGCATCGGCGCGGTCGGTGTCGGCCGGTGCACCAGGCGCGGTCGAAGGGTCGGTGAGGTCGATCTCGCGGTCGAGGCGCGTCCAGAAGTCGCCCTTGTGGGCCGGGACCGGGAGCAGCTGCAGCGCGGTGCGCACCACCGGATCGGGCTGCACGTCACCACCGTCGTCGGGAGGGAGATCGCTCATCGCACCTCCTCTCCCAGGACGCGCCGCAGCGCGGCGCGCGCTCGGTGCAGGCGGGACGCGACCGTGCCCGGCGCCACGCCGAGGATCTTGGCCGCCTCCTTGTGGTCGAAGCCCTCCCCGTCGACGAGGACGACCGTGACCCGCTGGTCGGTGGGCAGCTCGGCCAGCGCAGCGCGGACCGTCTCGGACGCGCTCACGACCCGCTCCGGCCCGGGCCTCGCCGAGACGGGATCCACCGGGTCGACGGTGCTCAGAGGGGCGCGCTTGCGGCGTCGCAGCTCGTCGATGCACGCGTTGTAGGTGATCCGGTACAGCCACGTGCCGAAGTCGCTGCCGGCCTTGAAGCGGTTCAGGCCCCGGTAGGCCTTGAGGTAGGCGTCCTGGAGCGCGTCGTCCATGCGGTGGCGGTCAGCGAGGAGGCGGTAGGCGAGCCCGCGCATGCGGTCGTCGTGCCGGCGCAGCAGCTGGTCGAAGGCTGTGCGGTCACCGGCGCGCGCCAGCTCCACGAGCTCGACGTCGGGGAGGGTGGTGGTTCCGGAGCGCATCTTGCGGAGGGTGCCGGCCTTCGCTCCGCGGGCGGTCTGGCCCGCGGCTCGTTCGGCCCGCCGAGGGGATCGTACGGCCGCCGGACCATGCGTCGCAGGTCGCGGTGACAGGGGCCACAGCACCGCCGGCGTGCCGTGCGCGGGCGTGCAGACTGACATCAGTGGACCACCACTGGCGTGCCGATGTTGGCGAGGCCGCTGGACCAGAGCAGGTCCATCGCCGCGTTGGTGACCCGCGCGCAGCCGTGCGATGCCGGCTGGGCTGGGATCGAGCCGGCGCCGTGGATGGCGATGCCGCCCTTGAAGTACTTGGGTCGGTACAGGGTTCCGAGGGGAGCTTGGCGCAGCCCGTCGATCTCTCGCTCCACGGCGAAGGACCCGACGGGCGTGGTGGCGACGGCGGTGCCGCCGCTCGGCGCGGCGTAGGCCTCGCCGTTGCCGGTCGAGGTGTTCAGCGCCCACCGGGTCTGGCCACCCTCCACCACCAGGAGGATCTGGCGGGCCAGGTCGATCTCGATGTGGTTGCCGTTCGGATCGAGCGGGGCGGGCCGCACGGCGGTGGCCAGCGCAGCCTGGGTGGCGGGGCCGGCGACGCCGTCGCGGCTGAGGCCCTCGGCCTTCTGGAACGCCATGACGGCCTGACGGGTCAGCTGCCCGTATCCGCCGTCGGGCGTTCCGAGCCAGTAGCCCAGATCGCTGAGGCGGGCCTGCAGGGCGAGCACCTCGTCGCCGCGCTCCCCCGGCTCGAGCGTCCCGTCAGCCGCGGGCGGCGCCTCGGTGGTCGTCGTGGTGGGCGCGACCGTCGTGGTCGTGGTGGGTGCAGCGGTGGTCGTCGTCGGGTCCGGCGCCGGTGCGGTGGTGGTGGGGAGGAGGTCGATCGTGCCGGTCTCGGTCCCCTCACGGGAGCCGATGTTCCCCGTCAGGAGAAGCCCGGCGCCGACCGCCAGCCCGCTGGCAAGCGCGGTGCCGAGCACCACCCTCCCCCGCCGTGCCTTTCGTGCTGCTGCCGCCAAGCTGCGCTCCCGAGCTCCTACGCACCGACGTTTCGGTGCCTGTCCCCCTTAAGACGCCCCCCGGCCCCGTTTCATTGCATGGCCGGCGGGGCGAGAGAGGACGGCTGGGGTCCTAGGGCGAGGCGGCTTCGGGCGCCTCGGCGGGGAGCTCTGCCACCAGGACGGGGGTGGCGTCGCCGGCGGGGTCGGCGAGGACGCTCGGGAAGATGCCGGCGACGAGGGTCACGGCGACGGCGAAGGCCACGCCGAGGCCGGCGGTGAACGGGATCGGGAAGCGCCGCACCTCGCGGGCGTCGTCGCCGTCGGCGTCGGTCTCCATGTACATGGCGACGATGATCCGCAGGTACAGGAAGGCACTGATGACCGTCGACACCATGGCGAAGACCGCCAGCCAGGTGGAACCGGCGTCGACCGCGGCGGAGATCACGTAGAACTTGCCGAAGAAGCCGGAGGTGAGCGGCACACCGGCCTGGGCCAGCAGGAAGACCACGAGGGCGAGGGCCAGCACCGGCCGGTCCTTCGACAGGCCCCGGTAGTCGGAGAGGCTGTGGCGGATGTCGCCGGTGCGGCCCACCAGGGCGATCACGGCGAAGGTGCCGCCGACCATGAAGGTGTAGGCGGCGAGGTAGAAGAGGGCGGCCTGAACGCCTTCGTCGGTGGCGGCCTGCACGGCCACGAGGATGAAGCCGGCGTGGCTGATGGAGGAGTAGGCCATCATCCGCTTCACGTCGGTCTGCACGACTGCGAGGACGGCGCCCACGAGCACGGTGATGGCGGCGAGGGCGTAGATGAGCGGCTGCCAGTCGAGCGCGAACGACGAGAACCCGAGGTGGAACACCCGGATCAGGCCGACGAAGCCGGCGACCTTCACGCCCGAGGCCATCCAGACGACGCTGGGGCTGGGAGCGCCCTGGTAGACGTCGGGCGACCAGGAGTGGAACGGCACCAGCGCCACCTTGAACCCGAAGCCGACGAGCAGCAGGGCCAGCCCGGCGAGCACGAGCCCGTTGTTGCTGAGCACGCTCGTGGCGAACAGCTCCGCGATGCGGACCAGGTTCGTGGAGCCGGTGCCGCCGTAGACGAGCGCGATGCCGTAGAGGAAGAAGGCTGACGAGAAGGCGCCGAGCACCAGGTACTTGATGCCTGCTTCCTGGGAGGTGGAGCGCCGCAGGTGCATGGCGGCCATCACGTACACGGCCAGCGAGAGGATCTCGAGGCCGAGGAACATGACGATGAGGTCGTTGGCCGACGCCATGATGACGCCGCCGGAGGCCGACAGCAGCATGAGGACGTACGGCTCGGCGGTCTCCATCCGCTCCCTCCGCAGCCAGCCGTCGAGGCTCAGCGCACCGAGGATCACCCCTGCGCAGATGACGACGGTGGCGAAGGTGGAGAACCCGTCGACGCCGTAGGAGTCGGCAAGCGTGGAGAACGGACCACGGGCCTCGTCCTGGACACGGTCCCACAGGCCGACAGCAGTCGCGGTGGCGCCACCGGCGATCACGGTCGTGGCGAGGGCGTAGGAGCCGTGCAGCGGCTCGCGGCGAGCGAGCGAGCCGACGACGAGCAGCAGCAGCCCACCGCCCACCAGGATCAGAACGGGCGCGATCGCGGACCAGGCGACGTCCACGCGCGGCAGCGCCTCGACGGCCTCATCGACCGGTTGCGAGACGAGCGCCAGGAGCGGGGTCATCAGTGGCCCTCCTCGTGGGCGTCGTCGTCGGCGGAGCCGGCGTCGTCCGACGCGTCGTCGGCGTCGCTGGTGGCATCGCTAGCGGCGTCGCTGGTGGCATCGTCACCGGCGGCCACGCCGGGCTCGACGAAGTCCGAGTGGTCCTCGATGTGCGACACGAGCGCGGAGACCGAGGGCTCCATCCGCTCGAGGACGGGCTTGGGGTAGACGCCGAGGAACACGATCAGCCCGAGGAGCGGGGCCAGGATGGCGCCCTCCCGCCAGCTCATCTCGGCGAAGTCGGCGTTGTCCTCGTCGGGCTCGCCGTGGAAGACCCGCTGGTAGGCCCAGAGCAGGTAGAGGGCGGCGAGGATCACGCCCGCGGCGGCTGCGACGGTCCACCAGCGGCGGGTGAGGAACGAGCCGACGAGGATCAGGAACTCGCCGGCGAAGCCGTTGAGACCAGGCAGGCCGATCGAGCTCATCATCACCACTGTGAAGACAGCAGCGAAGATCGGGGCTGGCTTCTGCAGGCCCTTGAGGGCGGCGATCTCGCGGGTGTGCCGGCGCTCGTAGATCATCCCGACGAGCAGGAAGAGCGCGCCGGTCGAGATCCCGTGGTTCACCATCTGCAGCACGCTGCCCTGGATGCCCTGGGTGGTGAGGGCGAACGTGCCCAGCACGATGAACCCGAGGTGAGCGACTGAGGAGTAGGCGACCAGCCGCTTGAGGTCCTTCTGCATGGCGGCGACGATCGCCCCGTAGATGATGCCGATCACACCGAGCGTGACCATCCCCGGAGCGAACCAGACGGTGGCCTCTGGGAAGAGGTAGAGCCCGAAGCGGATGAAGCCGTACGTGCCGAGCTTCAGGAGCACGGCAGCGAGGATCACCGACCCCGCAGTCGGCGCCTGGGTGTGGGCGTCGGGCAGCCACGTGTGGAGGGGGAACAGCGGGACCTTGACCGCGAACGCGATGGCGAAGGCCAGGAAGATCCAGCGGGCCGCGCTCCAGTCGAGCGGGTTGCCGCTCGTGGAGTCGTCGGTGACGTGCTGCGCCTCGGCGATGGCCACGAGGTCGAAGTCGAGCTTGGGGTTCTCGAGCTCGGCGATCCGGGCGTCGATGTCAGCGGTGATGGCGTCGATCTGAGCCGAGAGGTCGGCGATCTGGCCGGCGTCGGCCGGATCGTTGGGATCGAGGTCCTGCGCGCCACCGATGATCTCGTCGATCTGCGCGTCGCCCTCGGCTTGGACCTCCGCGACGCGCTCGACGTTGCTGTCGCGCTCGCCGTCTCGGTGCAGGAAGGCGAGGCTGACGATGCCGACGAGCATGAAGGCGGAGCCGAGCATCGTGAAGATGAAGAACTTCAGGGCCGCGTAGACCCGCTCGGCGTAGCCCCACCCGCCGATGAGGAAGTACATCGGCACCAGGACCAGCTCGAACATGACGAAGAACACGAACAGGTCGAGCGCGCAGAAGACACCGATGCATGCGCCCTGGAGCAGGAGCAGCCAGGCGTAGTACGGCTTCTGGTCGTGGTGGGGGGTCACCGCGATCATCGCGAGGGGGAACAGCAAGCCGGACATGACGACCAGGAACAGCGAGATGCCGTCGATCCCGACGTGCCAAGAGATCCCGAAGTCGGCGATCCAGTTGCGCTCGACCTCGAACTGGTAGCCGGCCTCGCCGGTCTCGAAGGCGGCCAGCAACCAGATGGTGATGGCACCGGTGCCGACCGAGAACAGCAGCGCTACCAGGCGGTGGAGCTCGGCACGGGCACGGGGGATGCACGCCACGGTGAGGGCGCCGATGAAGGGCAGGACGATGATCGCCGTCAGGGGCGACGACGCCACCGCATAGCTCGTCTCGGCAGCGAAGAGGGAGGCGCTCAAAGGGTCACCCGGGTGAGGAAGTAGGCGAGGAGGGCGACTACGCCGATGCCGATGCCAAGGGCGTAGCTGCGGACGTAGCCGGACTGCAGGACGCGCATGCCGCGACCGCCGCCGCGCACGAGGCCGGCGACTCCGTTGACGGCGCCGTCGACGACGGTGCGGTCGAAGTCGGCGGTCGCCTGGAAGCCGGCCCGGCCCGGACCGTCCATGAAGGCGGCGATGGAGCTGTCGTAGTACCAGCCCTTGGCCATGACGTCGGGCTCGATCGGCTTGATGCGGTGCTTGAGGTAGACGGCGGCGGCGAGCACGATGCCGCCCACGGCGGCGACGATGGCGATGACCGCCAGCGCGACCTTGGTGCCGGTGGCGACGTCGATGTGGGCCTCGTTGCCCATCAGCACCGGCTCGAGCCAGCGGCCGAGGAAGTGGAGGTCGCCGGTGAAGGGCAGGTTGAGCCCACCGCCGACGATGGCCAGGCCAGCCAGCACGACGAGCGGAACCGTCATCTGCCAGGGAGACTCATGGGGTTCGATGTGGCTGTGCGCGTCGGCGGCATCATCGGGGCTTGCCGATTCGAGATCAGTGATCGGCTGGTTCCAGCGGGGCTCGCCGAAGAAGACTAGGAAGACCTGGCGAGCCATGTAGAACGCGGTGAGCAGCGCCGTGAGCAGGCCGAGCGCCCACAGCGCCGGGCTGGCGTCGTAGGCGTAGAGGAGGATCTCGTCCTTCGACCAGAAGCCGGCGAAGGGCGGCACGCCGGCGATCGCGAGCCAGCCGACGATGAAGGTCGCAGCGGTGATCGGCATCGCCTTGCGGAGCGCACCCATGCGGCGCATGTCCTGCTCGTCGTGCATGCCGTGGATCACCGAGCCGGACCCGAGGAACAGCAACGCCTTGAAGAACGCGTGGGTGACCATGTGGAAGATGGCGGCCACGTAGGCGCCGGTGCCGACGGCCAGGAACATATAGCCGAGCTGGCTGACCGTCGAGTAGGCCAGCACCTTCTTGATGTCGTTCTGGGCGAGGGCGATCGTCGCGGCGAACAGGGCGGTGGCGACGCCGACCCAGGCGATCACGTCGGGAGCCCAGGTGAAGGCCTCGGCCACGATCGGGTTCACACGGGTCATCACGTAGACGCCGGAGGTGACCATCGTTGCGGCGTGGATGAGGGCCGACACCGGGGTGGGACCGGCCATGGCGTCGGGCAGCCACACGAACAGCGGTAGCTGGGCCGACTTGCCGCAGGCGCCGACGAAGAGCAGCAGGGCTATCCCGGTGGCGGTCGCCGGCGCGAGCTCGCCGGCCCGGGCGAGGATCCCGTCGTCGCCTGCGTAGGTGAGGGTGCCCATCGCCGCGAACGTGAGGAACATCGCCACCATGAAGCCCCAGTCACCGATCCGGTTGGTGATGAAGGCCTTCTTGCCGGCGGAGGCGTTGGCGTCCTTGCTGAACCAGAACGACACCAGGAAGTAGGAGCACGCCCCTACGCCTTCCCAGCCGAGGAACGTGACCAGCAGGTTGTCGCCGAGCACGAGCATCAGCATCGAGAACACGAAGAGGTTCAGGTAGGTGAAGAACCGGGAGAAGCCCGGGTCACCGTGCATGTAGCCGATCGAGTACAGGTGGATCAGCGTGCCGATCCCGGTGACGAAGAGGGCCATCGTGATCGACAGCGGATCGGCCAGCAGGCCGATGTCGACGCTGAAGCCACCAGCCGGCAGCCACTCGAAGAGGGTGACGACGTGCTCGCGGTGCTGGTGGTCCTCGGCGACGAGGCCGGCGAACACGATGCAGGAGGCGACGAAGGCTCCCCCGCAGGCGAGGGTGGCGACCCAGCCGGCCAGGGGCTCGCCGAGGCGGCGGCCGGCGACCAGCAAGAAGACGAACCCGGCCAGCGGGAGCGCGGGTATGAGCCAGACGAGATCGAGCATCAGCTGGGGACCCTCAACCCTTCAGGACCGTTAGGTCGTCGGCGGTGGCGGTCGGGTTTCGGCGCAGCAGGGCCACGATGATCCCGAGGCCGATCACGACCTCGGCCGCGGCGACCACGAGCACGAAGACGACGACTGTCTGCCCGTGCACGTCATCGAGCATCCGGGAGAAGGTGACGAAGCTGAGCGTCACGGCGTTGAGCATCAGCTCGACGCACATGAACATCACCAGCGGGTTGCGCCGGATCAGCAGGCCGACGGCGCCGATCGTGAAGATGAGCGACCCGAGCACCAGGTACCAGGCGGGGGTCACCTCCGCGGCGGCGAGGATCATGCCGGCACCTCGCTGGGGTCGTCGTCGGGGTCGCCCGCTCGCTCGGCCTCGGCGGCCGCGACCAGCGGGTCTTCGACCAGCTCCGACGCCTTGACCCGGCGGGCCATGACGACGGCGCCGATCACGGCGATCACCAGGAGCACCGAGGTGATCTCGAAGGCGAACAGGTAGTCGGTGAACAGCGAGCGTCCGAGCGACGTGACGTCGTTGGCATCGCCGGAGATGGCGTTGATGGATCCCTCGGCCGCCCGGGCACCGGTGGCCTCGCCGTCGGTGGACCACAGAGCGAGGAGCGGGAGGGCGAGCACTCCGAGCCCGACGATGACGGCGGCGATCCGCTGGCCGCCGATCGGCTCGATGGAGAGGTCTTCGGAGCGGTCGACGCCGAGCAGCATCAGCACGAACAGGAACAGCACGACGATGGCGCCGGCGTAGACGATCACCTGCACGGCGGCGAGGAAGTGCGCCTCTTGGGCGATGAACAGCACGGCGATGCCGAAGAGGGTGCCGACGAGCGAGAGGGCGGCGTGCACGGGATTGCGGCTGAGCACCACGCCGAGGGCGCCGGCCAGGCAGGCCGCGCCCGCGACGAGGAACACGAAGAGCTCCATCAGTGGTGACCGCCACCGTGGTCGTCGTCGTGGTCATGTCCGTGGTCGTCGGCCGGCGTGGTGGCCTCCGTGGGGAGGTCGTCGGCCGCCTGGCCCAGCTCGGGGGCCTTCACGCCGAAGCCGAGCTCACCGGACCACGCGACGCGGCCCACGTAGTCGGCATCGCCAGATGGCGAGGTGGCTCGAACCCACTGGGACGTCTTGTCAGCGATGAGGTCGAGGTCGGACCAGTCCTCCCACGGCATCCGCTGCGGCAGGCCGTCGTCGCCGACGACCAGCTCGTCCTTGGTGTAGATCGCGTCGCTGCGGTTGGTGAAGGAGAACTCGAAGAGCTTCGACTCGGTGATGGCTTCGGTGGGGCAGGCCTCGACGCAGAGGTCGCAGTGGATGCACCGGAGGTAGTTGATCTCGTAGACGTAGCCGTAGCGCTCGCCGGGCGACACCGGATCCTCCGGCGGGTTGTCCCGTCCCCGCACGTATATGCAGCGGGCGGGGCACACGCCGGCGCAGAGCTCGCAGCCGATGCACTTCTCCATGCCGTCCTCGTACCGGTTGAGCACGTGGCGGCCGTGGAGGCGATCGGCCTTCGGCTTCTTCGGACCGGAGTCCTTCGCGTACTCGTTGGTGACGGTGCGGCCGGACCGGGAGCCCTTGAGGAGCTTCCCGAAGCTGACCTTGAATCCGCCGAGGTAACCCATCAGTAGACCTCCTCGGAGAGCTCGCGTCGCAGCGCCGATCGGCGCACCGCCGCGGTGAGCAGCCCGTACCCGGCGACGAGGACCACGAAGCCGCCACCGACGACGAGCGGCAGGTTCCAGTCCTCGTCACGGGCCACGTTGATCGTGGCCAGCAGCAGGAGCCAGCCCAGGGCGAGCGGGATGAGCACCTTCCAGCCGAGGTCCATTAGCTGGTCGTAGCGAAGGCGAGGCAGCGTGGCCCGGAAGGACACGAACATCACGAGGAAGGGCAGGAGCTTCAGCAGGAACCACACGGGGCCCCAGATCCAGTCGGGACCGAAGATCACCGGGCCGGCCGGACCGCCGAGGAAGAGCGTGACGATGATCGCCGACATGGTGACCACGTTCATGAACTCCGCCAGGAAGAACAGGGCGAAGCGGATCGAGGAGTACTCGGTGTGGTAGCCGCCGACGATCTCCTGCTCGGCCTCGACGAGGTCGAAGGGCGGGCGGTTGAGCTCTGCGGTGGCGGCGATCACGAAGATGACGAAGGGCACGACGCCGGTGACAATGAGGTTCCAGCGCGGGATGATCCCGAAGTAGCCGTCGGCGGCCTGGGTCATCACGATGTCGTGGGTGGACAGCGAGCCCGAGAGGAGCACCACGGTGACCACGGAGAGGCCGAGCGCCGCTTCGTAGGACACCATCTGGGCCGACGCCCGCACGGAGCCCAGCAGCGGGTACTTCGAGCCCGACGACCAGCCGGCCAGCATGATGCCGTAGATGGCGATCGACGAGAACGCCAGGATGAGCAGCACGCCGATCGGCGGGTCGGCCACCTGCAGGAACGTGTGGTGCCCGAAGATCTCGACTGCGCCCTGCTTCTCGGCGTCGAACACGCCTCCGATGGGGACCACCGAGAACACGAGGAACGCCGGGACCAGCGACAGGAACGGCGCCAGGATGAAGATGCGCTTGTCGGCGCGGTCGGGCATCAGGTCTTCCTTGAAGAAGAACTTGATGCCGTCGGCGAGCGTCTGGAAGAGGCCGAAGGGCCCGGCCCGGTTGGGTCCGAGCCGGTTGCTCATGTCGGCGTGGACCTTGCGCTCGAACCACACCATGAACAGCACGGACACGAGCAGCAGCGCGAAGGTGACGACCACCTTCAGCAGCACGATGAGCACCTCGGCGAGGCCGATGTCGCCGATCAGGAGGGGGTCGAGGGCGAGGACGTTCACGAACGCTCCACCCTCACCTCGGTGACGGCACCTGCGGAGTCGATCAGCGCGCCGATGTCGGGGCCGGGCTGGTTGAAGTGGGCGGCGGCGGTGCCGCGTGCGACGCCCGCATCCGGCTCGACGGGCAGGGTCACCGCACCGCGGGCCGAGGTCACCGTGACCGGGGCGCCGACCTCGACGCCGAGGCGGTCGAAGTCGTGCGGGTGGATGCGCAGGACGGTCGGCGTCGCCAGCTTGGCGAGCGATGGCGACCGCTGCGTGGAGGACCCGAGATCGAAGAGCTTGCGGGTCGCC
>DATCYI010000205.1:0-8301 GCA_036570385.1 Acidimicrobiales bacterium
CCGCGAGCGGCTCCCGTGGCCACGATCACCGCGTCGGGGGCGAGGCCGGCGACGCTGTCAGCCGTGGCCGGCGTCCCGAGGGTCACCATGACGCCGAGGCGGGCGATCTCGTGCTCGAGCCAGTCGACGAGGGGACCGTTGGCGGGGGTGGTGAGCTGCGAGAACCAAGCCGTGCCGCCCAGCCGGGGACCGGCCTCGACCAGGCTGACGCGATGTCCGCGCTCGGCCGCGATGCGGGCCGCCTCCATCCCGCCTGGTCCGCCGCCGACGACCACCACGTGCTTGGCCGTGGCCGCCGGCACCAGGTGGGCGGCGTCCTCGTGACCCAGCGCCGGGTTCACCGCGCAGCGCGGCGAGGCGTCGAAGAAGTTCTGCTCGACGCAGACGTAGCAGTTGATGCACGGGCGGATCGACGAGCGCCGACCGCCGCGGAGCTTCGACACCAGCTCCGGGTCGGTGAGGAGCTGGCGGCCCATCGCCACGAAGTCGCAGTCGCCGGCCGCCACCATCTCCTCGGCCAGCTCGGGCAGGACCCGGCCCACCGCGATGACAGGCACGTGCACCGCGGCGCGCACGGCGCGGGCGTCGTCGCGGTAGGCGCCGATCGTGTCGGGCAGGGGGCCGTCGGTGAAGTTGGCGAACGAGTTCCGTCCCCAGCCGGTCACGTGGATCGCGTCAGCGCCGGCCGCCGCAAAGAGCTGCGCCGCGGCCACCGACTCCTCGCGGCTGAGGGCGCCCGGCTCGCCGAACTCCCGCCCGGCCACCCGCACCGTCACCGCCATGCCCGGATCGACCGCGGCCTTGACCGCGCGGATCACCTCGACGGTGAGGCGGGCCCGGTTCTCGAGCGAGCCGCCCCAGCGGTCGTCACGGCGGTTGTCGGCCGACGCCAGGAACGTGGAGAGGAGGTAGCCGTGGGCCGCGTGGATCTCGACGGCGTCGGCTCCGGCGGTGCAGGCTCGCTGGGCGGCCGACGCGAACGCGTCGATGGCCCAGGCCAGGTCGTCCTCGTCCGCCACCCGATGGGTGCCGAGCTTGCCGCCCGTGGCGGCGGCGAGGGCCATCACCTCGTCGGCGGTGTTGTCCTGCAGCGAGGAGAGGTCGGGGCGGCCCTTCGGAGCGGACGGGAGGAGCACCGGGCGGTCGTCGGCGATGTCGACGCGGGCCGACTTGCCGTGGTGGCTCATCTGCACGCACAGGAGGCTGCCGGCTTCGTGGACGGCGTCGGCCAGGCGGGCCAGGCCGGGGATGAACCGGTCGTCGGAGAGCCCCGGCTGCTTGCGCGATGCGGCACCGACCGGGAAGGCGACAGCGCCGCTGCCGGTGATGATCATCGCCGCGCCACCTCGGGCTCGCGCTGCATAGTGCGCGATCTCGGTGTCGGTGATCACGCCGTCGTCGCAGTGGTTCATGTCCATCGCGCTGAGCACGATGCGACCGCTCAGCTCGAGCGGGCCGATGCGCCCAGGTCGGAGAACGTGCTCGAAGCCAGCATCGACCGCTCGTCCCACTCGCTTGCCCACTCCCTGATCGGTCGCCGCCGCGGCACGATACCTGACGGGCCGTCAGGGATCGGCGGCGCCGATCAGCAGACGACCTAGGCCGGGACGGGAGCCGCGCTGGGGGCCGGGTTGGTGAAGCGCATGGCCGGATCGACGACGTCGCTTCGCTTCAGGGCTCGGTAGTCGCGCAGGTAGCTCTGGTGCACCTGCCAGGGGAACTTCGAGCCCTGCTTGGGGAAGCGGTCGGCGGAGCGCAGCACGTAGCCCGACGACAGGCCGAGCAGCGGCTGCTCCGTGACCTCGGGATCGCTGTTGACGGGCGTGCACTGGCGCAGGCCGGTGGTGCGCATGTGGTTGAGCAGGCGGGTGACGTAGCCGCAGGTGAGGTCGCACTTCAGCGTCCACGAGGCGTTCGTGTACCCGATCGCCACCGCGAGGTTCGGCACGCCCTCGAGCATCATCCCCTTGTAGGTGAGTCGGGTCGACACGTCGAGGGCCTCGCCGTCGACCGTGAGCTCGACCCCGCCCAGGAAGAGCAGCTCGAGGCCGGTGGCCGTGACCACGATGTCGGCCTCGAGCTCCTCACCCGAGCGCAGGCGGATGCCGGTCTCGGTGAAGGTGTCGACGTGGTCGGTGACCACCGACGCGGCGCCGGAGCTGATGGCCTTGAAGAGATCGCCGTCGGGCACCGCGCAGAAGCGCTGGTCCCACGGGTTGTAGCTGGGCGAGAAGTGGGTGTCGACGTCGTAGCCGGGCGGCAGCTGGCGCTGGACCCCCTTGCGCAGCACCTTCTTCACGGGCCCGGGGTAGCGCTGGCTGACCTGGTAGAAGGCCTGGGTGCCGAGCGCGAGGGTCCAGCGGATCAGCGGAGCCGACCAGCGCTCGGGCAGCACCTTGCGGAGCACCTCCGCGACCGGGTTCTTCTCCGGGAGCGAGCCGATGTAGCTGGGCGAGCGCTGGAGCATCGTGACGTGGGCGGCGTTGCGGGCCATCGACGGCACGAGGGTGACCGCGGTGGCGCCGCTGCCGATCACGACGACCCGCTGATCGCTGTGATCGAGGTCTTCGGGCCAGTGCTGCGGGTGGACCACCCGGCCCCGGAAGCGATCGATGCCCGGGAAGTCGGGCTGGTGGCCGCGGTCGTAGCGGTAGTAGCCGCTGCACGCGAAGTAGAAGCCGCAGGTGACCTCCACCTGCTCGCCGGTGTCGGTGCGCTCGGCGACGACGTGCCAGCGCGCTTCGTCGGAGCTCCACGCGGCGGAGACGATCCGGTGGTTGAAGCGGATCTTGGAGTCGATGCCCTCGGCTGCGGCGGTGTCCTTGATGTACTGCAGGATCGACGCGCCGTCCGCGATCGTCTTCTCTCCGTCCCACGGGCGGAACGAGTAGCCGAGCGTGAACATGTCGGAGTCGGAGCGCAGGCCCGGGTAGCGGAACAGGTCCCAGGTGCCACCTATCGAGTCACGCGCCTCGAAGATCGCGTACGACGCCCAGGGGCACTCGGTCTGAACGTGGTGACCCGCGCCGATGCCGGACAGACCGGCGCCGACGATCAGGACGTCTAGGTGCTCCATGGGCCGCAGTCTCCTCAGGCGGCCGAGCCGGCCAGCTTGTCGTTCAGGCTCCCGGACTCGCCGAAGAGCTCGGCCCGCCAGCGCTCCACCAGCTCGTTGGTGTCGCGGTCGTCGGGGTGGAAGTCACGCCGGTTGTAGTCCTTCAGCTGGTCCCAGAGCTCGCGGCTGAGGATCGGGCTGCGACGCAGCCGGGCGAGGCTCTTGCGCAGCGCTCCGCGGCGGTAGGTGGCGCGGTCGCCGGCGAGGGAGGCGGCCACCTGTGCAGCCATGAAGACCACGAAGCCGTAGCGCAGCACGGTCATGGTGATGGTGCGGGTGCGCTCGGAGCCGCCGATCGCCTTGTACACGTCGAAGGCCACCGCCTTGTGCTCGGACTCCTCCAGCGCGTGCCACACGAACAGGTTGCGCACCTCGGGGTGGCCGAAGGCGTTGCGCACCTCCTCGTTGGTGAGCACCAGCTCGGCCAGGGTGGCGGTGAAGTGCTCGAGCGCCGCGGTGGCGGCCAGGTTCGACGCCGGGGTGGCGATGCGCTCGCGCAGCTCGAGGCTCCACTTGGTGAGCCGCTCGACCAGCTTGGTCGGGTAGCCCAGCTCGGCCAGGCGGTCGTTGAAGGCTCGATGCTCCCGGCCGTGCATGGCCTCCTGGCCGATGAAGCCGGTGACCTGGCGCTTGAGCTCCGGGTCGGTGATGTCGTTGCGGTAGTGCCGCACGGAGCGGACGAAGAAGTCCTCCCCGTCCGGGAACACGGCCGAGAGGCCCGCTGCGATGTGGCTGAGCACCAGGTCGCCGTCGTCGGCGAAGTGGCGGGGGACGGTCTGCAGGGACTCCTCGAAGGAGATGCGCCTGGTCGGGACCTTGCGCTTATCGCTCCCGGTGATGTCGGCCTTCGTGGTGGTCTGGCTCATGTCGCTCCCCTGGCGGTCGGCCCGATTTGCACCCCATCGTAGAGCATCTGAGTGATTTGCTCAATCTCTCATTTCTGTTACCCTTGTCACCATGGCCGCTGCGAGCACCGCCACGACCAGGCGTCCCTCGACCAAGGGCGAGCAGACCCGCCGGGCCATCCTCGCCGCCGCCATCGAGCGCTTCGGCCGAGAGGGCTACCGGGCCACGTCTGTGGCCGACATCGCTCGCGACGCCGGGGTCGGCGGCACCGTCGCCTACGCGTACTTCCCCAACAAGGAGACGCTGTTCCTCGCGGCGATCGACGAGGACGCGAGCCATGTCATCAACGAGGGATTGGTCGGCGCCATCGAAGACCTCGACGTGGACGACTGGCGCCAGATGCTCGTGTTCACGCTCATCTCGGCGCTCGACCACCACCCCCTCGCCCGCCGCGTGCTCGCCGGCCTCGAGCCCGAGGTCACGGAGCGGGTGCTGGAGATCCCCGCGCTCGGCGAGATGCGCCGCGCCTGCGCCGAGCGCATCCGCCACGAGCAGGAGGCCGGGGTCGCCCGGCCCGACATCGACCCGGTGTCGATCGGCAACGGGATGGTGTCGATCGTGCTGTCGCTGCTCATGTCGGTGGTGCAGGTCGGCCAGTCCGCTGCGCTCACCTACGGCCCCGACGTGGCCGCGGTGTTCAAGGCCGCCCTCGAGCGCGAGAGCTGAGGCGCAGCCCCCGAGACGCGAAGGAGGGGCGACCACCGAAGTGGTCGCCCCTCTGTCGCCTTGGGTGGTGCTAGCTCTGCTGAACCGCCACCTTGCGGTGGTGGCGCAGGCCAAGGAGCACCAGGACCAGCATCACGCCACCGGCGACGAACGCTGCCATTGCGGCGTAGCCGGCGATCTGGCCGACCGTCGACCAGGCGTAGGCGGTGAGGAGCAGTCCCCGCAGGGTCTCGCCCTTGAAGAGCGTGTTGCGCTGACCGGCGATGGCAGCGGCCTCGCCCTCCAGCTCGGCGATGGTGGCGTCGTCGGCGCCGGCCTCGACTGCGGCTTCGACTGCGGCGTTGGCCTCACGCTCCGGCGTGCCGAGGTCGGCGTAGGTGGCGCCGTCGGCGATGCCGTCGAGGTGGCCGTCGATGTAGCTGGCGTAGGCCTCGGCCTCTGCGCCGGTGTCGACGTACTCGCCGCCGTACTTCACCAGGTCGTCGCGGCCTTCGGCTTCGAGGGCCTCGGCGGGAGCGAAGGTGATGTTCTGCGAGCTGAGCTCGTCACCGACGTAGTCGGCCGAGAAGCCGGCGCCCCAGCTGAGGAGGGCACCGGCGACCACGAGGGCCACTGTGAGCACAGCACCGACTCCGATGAGGATGCTGTCGATGGTGCGCCGCTTGAGGACGATGGGCTTGTCTGCTGCACTGCTGCTGCCGTTGGTGAGCGGCCTGTCTTGGGCGAGCGTTGTCATGGCGAGCTCCTTGGGCTTACCGGGCCCTTCGTTGGGCCTCTGTGATCAAGGTACGGAGAAGCGCTGTCCGCCACAGGAGGCGAAGGTCCCCTGCCCGGAGGACCCCTGGCACAGACCTTCACGCGGCGCGTGGGAACCTTCAGCCCATGCCGAGCGAGGGAACTGAAGGGACGTCGATGACCGTGCACCGGTCGTGGCTGTTCGTGCCGGGAGACGACGAGCGCAAGCTGGCGCGGGCGGGGACGAGCGGAGCTGACGCGCTGATCTTCGATCTCGAGGACGCGGTGGTGCCGGCGCGGCGCGACGCCGCGCGTGGTCTCGTCGCCGACGTCCTCGCCTCGCCCGCGGAGGGCGGCGAGCGCTGGGTTCGGATCAACCCGCTCGACAGCCCTGACGCGCTGGACGACCTGGCCGCGGTGGTCCGGCCGGGCCTGGCCGGCGTCGTGCTTCCGAAGCTCCGCAGCGCCGCCGACGTGACCCAGCTCGGCCACCAACTCGACGCGCTGGAGGCCCGCGAGGGTCTCGCACGCGGCTCGGTCGGCATCCTCGTCGTCGCCACCGAGACACCCGAGATGGTGTTCCGGCTGGGCGACCTGGCCGGCTCGAGCAGACGCCTCCGAGCGGTCACCTGGGGCGCCGAAGACCTCAGCGCCGCGCTGGGCGCCGCCACCAACAAGGACCCCGACGGCGGGTGGGACTCTCCCTACGAGCTGGCGCGGTCGCTGTGCCTGCTGGCCGCGACCGCGGCGGGCGCGCAGCCGGTCGACACGCTGCATGCCGCCTTCACCGACGACGACGGGCTGGCGGCGAGCACGCGGCGCGCGGCACGGCAGGGCTACACGGGCAAGCTCGCCATCCACCCGCGCCAGATCCCGATCATCAACGAGGGCCTCACCCCGTCAGCCGCGGAGGTGGCGGAGGCCCGCGCCGTGGTCGCCGCGTTCGACGCCGCGCCGGAGGCCGGCGCCGTCTCCCTCGACGGCCGCATGCTCGACCGCCCGCACCTCGTGCAGGCGACCCGCCTGATCGAGCGGGCATCGCGACACCCGTAGTGTCTCCCGCCATGCAGTTCGCAGCAGCCACCGCGGTGACCCCACGAGGCGACGGCCTCTACGACGCGGCTGTCGCCCCCGGGTGGGACATCGGAGGCAACGCCAACGGCGGCTACCTGCTCTCGATCGCCGGCCGGGCCATGGCCGACGCCGCGGGGCGGCCCGACCCGGTGACCATCACCGCCCACTACCTCTCTCCCGGCAAGCCGGGGCCGCTCATCGTGGAGACGGAGGTCGTCAAGGCGGGCAAGCGGTTCAGCACGGTGCGCGGCACCGTGCGACGGGCCAGCGACGGGGTGGCCGCCATCTCGGTGCTCGGCACGTTCGGCGACCTCGACCCGGCCGGCGCGCTCGAGTCGCCCACGCTCGTGCACAGCGTGCCGCCGACGCTGCCGTCGGTCGAGGAGTGCCAGCAGATGTTCAAGGCGCCGGTCGACGAGGCACCGGGGTTCGTGTCGAACATCCACCTGCTCCTGCACCCCGACGACGCCGGCTTCGCGACGGGCCGCAAGTCGGGCGAGCTGCGCGTGCGGGGCTGGTTCAACCTGCGCGACGACGAGCCGATCGGCACGATCGGTCTGCTCACCGCCGTCGACTCCTTCCCGCCGACGATCTTCAACGTCGACCTGCCGGTGGGCTGGGTGCCCACCGTCGAGCTCACGTCCCACGTGCGGGCCAGGCCCGCGCCCGGCTGGCTGCGCTGCGCCTTCACGACCCGCTTCGTCACCGGCGGGTTCATCGAGGAGGACGGCGAGGTCTGGGACGCCACCGGCGCGCTCGTCGCCCAGTCGCGCCAGCTCGCCCTCCTCCCCCGATCTCCCTGAGGATCAGCCCGGGTCGGGGTACCGTCCTCGCATGACGGACCAGGGCAACGACCCGACCCGACCGATCCCCGTGACCGGTGACGACCCGACCCGGGCCATGCCTCCTGTGCCGCCGACGCCTCCCGGCCCTCCGCTGGAGCCCCCGCTGGTCGTGAGCGGCGGCGAGCCGCCCGACCGCCGGCCGTGGATCATCGCCGCCCTGCTGGGGCTCGTAGCCCTCATCGCCATCATCCTGCTGCTGGTCGGCAACGACGACAGCGACGACGATGACGAGGCGGCAGATCCCACGACCACCCTCGCCCCGGTCACCACCACGACCACGGTCCCGGAGCCGACCACCACGACAGTCGAGGTCACGACCACCACCGAGGCCGCGACGACCACCGCTCCCCCGAGCACCGAGGCCCCGCCCGTCACCGCCGATCCCGCGCAGTGCGCGGAGGCCGGCAGCGACCCGGCCGACCCCGAGCCGGCCGCGCTGGCGGTGTACCAGGCATGGGAGCGCGGCGACGAGGCCTGCGCGGCGGAGCTCATGACCGACGACGCCCGCGCCGACCTCTTCGAGCGAGACGGCGCCGGAGCCACCGACCAGTTCCAGGGCTGCACGGAGCAGGACGACCCCGATCGCCACATGGACTGCGCCTTCACCTACCCGGGCGGCGCCACGCACTTCCGCCTCGTGCACAGCGCCACCGACGGCTGGCAGGTGTTCGAGGTGTACCAGGTGGCCGACTGAGTTGACCGACGCCGGTCCTGACGACCTGGCTCGGGGCGAGGTCCTCTGGGCGCCGTCAGCCGACGCCTGGACGTCCACCGCCGCAGGCCGCTTCGCCACCCGCCACCAGCAGCGCTCCTACGGGGAGCTGCACAGGTGGTCGGTGACCGACATCGAGGGCTTCTGGGCGGCGGTGGCCGACGATCGCGAGGTCATCTGGCGCACGCCGCCGCAGCGCGTCCTCGCCGACGGCGACGCCACCATGCCCGGTGCGCGGTGGTTCCCCG
>DATCYI010000206.1:0-3866 GCA_036570385.1 Acidimicrobiales bacterium
GCCGATCATGGCGAGGGTCGGCCTCGTCCGCATGGGCGTCAAGCGGATCGCCGCGCCGCTGCCGGAGCCCGCTCGCTCCTCGATGATCGCGGAGGACGGCACCCTTGCCGCGACCCGCACCCTCGTGGCCGAGATGGCGTCGTTCTACGACGACCTCCGGCACCTTCGCGACGTGCCCCTCGCGCTGCCCGACGTGCCGGTCAGCGTGATCTCCGGGCTGGTGACCTCGCGTGCGGAGCGTGGGTACCGGCCGCAGCTGATAGCTGCCCACCGGGCCTGCGCCGCCGCGCTGCCACGGGGCCGTCACGTGGAGGCCGCGCGCTCGGGTCACCACGTGCCGCTCAGCGAACCCGATCTCGTCGTCGAGGAGATCAACCGGATCCTCGACACCATCTCACCCCAGGAGCAGACAACAGAATGATGCGACCCCGTGCCCTCGCCACCCTGCTCGCCGCGGCCCTGCTCGTAGCTGCCTGCGGCGACGACGACGGCGGCTCCGATGCCGCAGCAGTCGACTCGCCGGCCACCGAGCCGGCCAGCGGGGACACGACGGGCGGCGACGAAGCCGCAGGTGCGGTCACCATCGATCACACCTACGGGGAGACGACCATCGAGTCGACGCCCGAGCGGATCGTGTCGATCGACACGCAGTGGACCGACGTGCTCGTCGCCCTCGACGCTCCCCTGGTGGCGGCCACCCACGACCCGGTGCCCGAGGACGGGCGCTTCCCGTGGCAGGACGACATGCCGGAGAGCGTCGAGGACATCCCGGTCGGCGACTCGATCCCGTTCGAGGCGATCGCTGCCGCCCAGCCCGACCTGATCGTCATCACCTACTTCGCTGTCGATGAGGCGACGTATGACCGCCTGACCGAGATCGCACCGACGATCCCGCTCCTCGGCGACGAGCAGGTCGACGCCTGGCAGGACATCGCCACGGTCGCAGGTCGGATCCTCCACAAGGAGGACGAGGCGGCCCAGCTCATCGCCGATGCCGAGCAGCTCGCCGTCGACGTGCTCGCCGACCTGCCCGGCCTCGAGGGCAAGACCTACGCCCTCGCCAACTACGTGCCTGGCGACGCCATCTACGTGGTGGCCGACCCCGACGACGGTGCCGCCACGTTCTTCGCCCAGCTCGGACTCCAGATCGACCCCGAGCTGCTGGCCATCGCCGACGGCGAGTCGGGCCGGGTCCAGCTCAGCCTCGAGCGCATCGACGAGCTCGACTCCGACCTGCTCATCATCCTGACCAACGGCGCCGAGACCAGCGACATCCCGGGCTACGACCTGCTTCCCGCGGTGGAGGACGGCGCCGTCGCCGTGCTCGACACTGAGGACGTCACCGGCCTGAACACGCCGACCCCCCTGTCGATCCCGTACTCGCTGGAGCGCATCCGCGAGGCCCTCGAGGCCGCCGCCAGCTGAACCCGACCGCGCGTCAGTCGCGGGCTTGCCAGGTGCAGATGCAGGCTTCGTTGCCCTCGGGGTCGGCCAGCACCCAGAACGACGGAGCGCTCGCGTCCGACACGAGGGTGCCGCCCGCCGCCAGCGCCGCCTCGATCCGCTCGGCTGCGGCATCGTGCGGCACCGTGACATCTATGTGGATGCGGTTGCGCTGGGGGCGGGGTTCGTCCATCTGCTGGAACCAGAAGGCGGGGCCGCGCCCGAAGGGGTCGACGACCTCGTCGTCCTCGTCGCTCCGGTAGCCGAGGACGGCCTCCCAGAACGGCCTGACCGCCGCGATGTCGAGGGCGTCGATCGCGATCTCGAGCTGGGTGGCCACGACCGGTTCAGCTGGAACCTCCAGCTCCGCCGCGATGGCCGAGATCGTGCGGGCCAGATCGACGTCGCGCGCCGTGAGGCTGCGGGTCTCGTGAGTGGTGAGGCTGACGTGCACGCGCGGGTACGTGATCGTGAGGTCCGGGTGGTGGTTCGCAGCGTCGGCGGCCGCGGCGATCCGGCCCGCCAGCTCGAGCCCCTTGGCCATGGAACCGGAGCGGAACGACGAGTGCAGCGAGCGCAGGAGCACGCGCCAGTCGTCGAGCCCATCGATGTCGGAGACCTGCGTGGCGGTGAGCTTCTCGGGAGCAGCCATCTGTCCAGGGTTGTCACGCCCCCGGGCCATCGCAAGTGATCTGCGGATCTGAGCGTGGCTTGTAGCGTTCGGTCGTGGCAGCTGACGAGCTCACCCCGCGCCTGGCCACGCCCGACGACGCCGCCGACGTCGCCCGGCTCCTGCACGACTTCAACACGGAGTTCGACACGCCGACGCCTGGCGCCGCGGTGCTGACGCCACGGTTGCGCGCTCTGCTGGCCGGCGACTCGACGTTCGCGATCCTCGCCGGCGATCCAGGCCTGGCGGTGGCGCTGGTGACCCTGCGCACGAACGTCTGGTACGAGGGCCGCGTCGCGCTGCTCGACGAGCTCTACGTGGTGCCCGACCGACGCAGCCAAGGGATCGGCTCGAGCATCATCGACCTGCTGCTGACCACGGCCCGGGACCGTGGAGTCGACGCCATCGAGATCAACGTCGACGAGAGCGACGTCTACGCGCAGCGGTTCTACTGCCGCCACGGCTTCACGATGATCGACCCCGACTCGAACGAGCGAGCCTTCTACCTCTACCAAGCGCTGTGAGCAGCTTCCAGGAGGTGGCCCCGGTGCTCGAGGGGTTCGACACCACCGTGTTGCTGGTGCTGAACCTGGCGGGAACCTTCGTCTTCGGGCTCAGCGGGGGCCTGGCCGGGGTGCGAGCCAGGCTCGACGTCTTCGGGATCATCGCGCTGGCGGGCGTCGTGGGGATGGCGGGCGGCATCACGCGCGACCTCCTGATCGGCATCCCGCCACAGACCATCCGTGACTGGCGCTACATCGCGATCGCGGCCGCCGCCGGGCTGCTGACCTTCGTCGCCCACGGCGTGCTGACCCGGCTCGAGCGCCCGATCCTCGTGCTCGACGCGGCGGGCCTAGCGCTGTTCTGCGTCACGGGGGCCAGCACCGCGATCGTCCACAAGATCGGTGGCGTGGAGGCCGTGGTGCTCGGCGCGGTCACAGGCGTGGGTGGCGGCGTGCTGCGCGACGTGCTGGTCCGCGAGATCCCTGTCGTCTTGCGCGCAGGGCTCTACGCGGTCCCCGCGCTCGTCGGAGCGACGATCGTGGTGATCGCCTCCGAGAACGGCTCGAAGGACCTGGCATTCACGATCCTCGGGGCCGCCGTCTGCTTCGCCATCCGCCTCGCCGGCATGTACTTCGACATCAACATGCCCCGCCCGCGAAGCCACCCCCGCGGCAGCGCCTGAGCGCATCCGCCCGCACGACCACTAGGGCCCTTCGGCCCTACACCGCTCCAGGTCGCTTCCGTACCGTGCCTGCCAACCAAGGAGGCGCAGATGTCCCAGACGCTCGTCGGTGCCAGCGTGTTCGAGCAGGAGCTTTACGACCACCTCACGTCCCACGTGGCCGACGAGGTCGAGACGCTGCGCGCCTACCAGGCACTGGCCGAGAGCACGGAGTCGCAGGCCTTCCGCTTCCTCGCCGAGCTGATCCTCAAGGACGAGCGTCGGCACCACCAGATGCTCGAGGACCTGGCCGAGACCGTGAAGGTGTCGGCTGAGCTGTCGATGGAGCCGTCGCCGATCCCCTACCTCGACCTGCACAAGGACCGCGAGGCGGTCCTCGCCGCCACCCAGGCGCTCCTAGCGGTCGAGAAGGCCGATGAGAAGGAGCTCAAGCGGCTCGTCGCTCAGCTCAAGGACTTCAAGGACACGACCCTCTGGGAGCTGATGCTCGGCATCATGCGGGCCGACAACGCCAAGCACCGCATGATCCTCAGCTTCATCCGAGACCACGCCAAGCGCCTCCACTGA
>DATCYI010000207.1:0-6338 GCA_036570385.1 Acidimicrobiales bacterium
GCCGTGCCGCAGGGGAGAGGCGGACGCATCGCCGTCGGCCCCGACCTGCGCATCCCGGGCCACGATGGTGGTTGGGCGATCGGCGACATCGCCGCCGCCCTCGACCCGAAGGGCGAGCCCCTGCCCCAGCTGGCGCCGGTCGCCATGCAGGCCGGGCGTCACGTGGCCCGCCAGATCAGCCGGCTGCTCGAGGGCAAGGCCACCGAGGCCTTCCGCTACCGGGACAAGGGCACGATGGCCACCATCGGCCGCCGTGCCGCGGTGGCCGAGCTGCCGGGGAGGATCAGGCTGCGGGGCGGGCTGGCCTGGGTGGCGTGGCTCGGTCTGCACCTCGTGTTCCTCGTCGGCAAGCGCAACCGGGCCTCGGTGCTGCTCAACTGGGCCTGGAACTACCTGACCTGGGACCGGGGGCCGCGCATCATCCTTCGCCCGAACCGCCGGCAGTAGGGTGCGCGGCCATGCCTGCTGACGCCGCAACCATCCGCTCCGCCGTCGACGCCTACTGCGCCGCGTTCACCTCCGGCGACCGTGCCGCCTACGTCGGGCTCTTCGCCGCGGATGCCACCGTCGAGGATCCGATCGGGTCGCCGGTGAACGTCGGCAGCGAGGCAATCGGCGCCTTCTTCGACGCCATGACCGGCGTGGCCGACTCGGTCGAGCTGCGCCGCACCGGCCCGGTGCGCGTCGCCGGCAACGAGGCGGCGTGGCCGCTCCAGGCTCGCCCGACGATCGGTGGCGCCACCATGTGCGTCGACATCATCGACGTGATGACCTTCGACGACGCCGGCAAGATCACCACGATGCGCGCCTTCTGGGACCCGTCTGAGATGCGTCCGGCCGAAGACTGATGGAAGGCATCCCCCCGCGCCTCACCATCGTCACGCTCGGCGTGCGACAGATGTCCACCCTTCGAGCGTTCTACACCGGCCTCGGCTGGCCCGAGCAGCCCGGAGCCAGCGACCAGCACTGCATGTACCTGCTCGGTGGCACGCTCCTCGCCCTCTACCCGATCGACGACCTCGCCGCTGAGGCTGCGCCTGGCGAGCCGCTCACCAAGCGCAGCTGGGGTGGGCACACCTTCGCCCTCAACGTCGACGAGCGCGATCAGGTCGACGAGGTGGTCCGGGCCATGTGCGCCAAGGGCGCGCGCAAGGTCGGCCAGGTGGTGGACCGCCCGTGGGGCGGCCGCTCCGGCTACGTCGCCGACCCCGAGGGCAACCGCTGGGAGATCGGCTGGGCGCCCGGCCTGAACCTCGACGAGCGCGGCACCGTCACCAGCGTCGACCCCGCCTGACCCAGACCCGGCCCGCTCGGCCCGGGCAGTGTCAGTTGCCGTGGAGCTCGCGAAACATGACGCTGATGCGGGGGCCGGCGCTGGCCCGCTTGGGGACGCAGTGCTGGAAGGTCTTCTGGCAGGTGCCGCCCTGCACCAGCAGGTCGCCGGACATCAGCGTGTAGCCGATCGACGGGCCGCCGCCCTCGGGGCGCAGCAGCAGGCGCCGTGGTGAGCCGAGCGAAACGATGGCGACGATCGTGGTGACGCGGTGGCGGCCGATGCGGTCGCCGTGCCAGGCCACCGAGTCGTCGCCGTCGCGGTAGAGGTTGGCCGACACCGACGGCAGATGTGTGCCGTAGTGGCGGCTCAGGCAGCGGGCCATCTGCGACAGCAGCGGCGGGCGGGAGTCCCAGCGGCCGGTGGTGAGGCGAGGCACGTCGACGATGCGGTCGTACATGGGCCGCTGCTTCTCCCGCTGCCACGGTGCGGTGTGGAGCAGCTCGTCGAAGAGCGGGTCGCCGCCGGTGACCCAGCCGGGCACGTGGTCGACCCACGCGCCGCGCCCGAGGAACCGCCGGCGGGCCCCGTCGAGCTGGGGATCGAAGTCGGGCTCGTCGGCGTCGGCGAGCAGCGAGGGCTGCCAGGCGACGTTGTGGTCGAGCACCGTCATCGCCCCAAGCCTGACACGAACACCCGTTCGTAGCAAGCGCAAGAACACAAGATCTGTGGGCGCCAGAGCACGCAATGCGTGCCTGTGCGCCCACAGATCTTGCAAACGCAGGGGTCAGTCGGTGGCGATGGCCTCGAGGATGTCGAGCTTGGCGGCCCGGCGGGAGGGGCGGAACGACGCCACGACCGCCACCAGCACGCCGAGGATCACCACTGTGACGACACCGCCGACGGGCACCTCGAAGCTGCCGAGACCGAAGGCGCCGAGCGCCTGCACCATCACGTAGGCGAGCCCGAGGCCGAGGACGATGCCCAGCACGGTGCCCATCAGCGCAACGACCAGCGCCTCCCACCGGATCGCCGAGCGCACCTGGCGCTTGGTCATGCCGACTGCCCGCAGGAGGCCCAGCTCGCGGGTGCGCTCGTGGATCGAGAGCGACAGCGTGTTGCTGATGCCGATGAGCGCGATGACGATCGACAGGGCGAGCAGGCCGTAGACCACGTTGAGCAGGCCCGTGACCTGGCCGGCCAGCGCACCGATGAACTCGTCACGGTCCTGCACCGACACCGACGGGTACTGGTCCGCCAGCTCCTCGATCTCCTCTGACACGGTGTCGAGATCGGCCCCGTCGTCGATGGTGACGCCGATGAAGGCGTCGAGCGCCTCCGGGTTGAGCACGACGAAGTCGTCGGTGGTGAGGTTCCAGACCGCGCCCAGCATCGTCATGTCGTCGCTGATGGCGTCGATCCGGAACGTGTCGACGGCGCCGGTCGGCCCGGTGATCGTCACCTCGTCGCCGACCCCGAGCTCCTGCTCCTCGGCGGTGCGCCGGTCGACGAGCACGCCCCCGCCTCCGAGGTCGGTCAGCTCGCCCGTGTCCATCTGAACCTTGAAGATGTCGCCGAAGGTGGTCGGGTCGAGGGCGCCGATGAACTGGTCGGAGGTGGTCCCGTCGGGGTACGTGACCTGCCCGGCCCCGAACTGCTGAGCGCTGACGATGTCGACGCCGTCGATCTCCTTGAGGTCGGCACCGAACTGGCGGGAGACCCCCATCGAGCTGAAGCCGTTCGAGCCCTGGATCACGAGGTCGCCGACGAACCCCCGGTTCACCTCGTCCTCGATCGACGAGGTGGCCGACGCGCCGAACACGGTGATGAACGCCACCAAGGCGACACCGATCATGAGCGCTCCGGATGTGGAGGCCGTGCGCCGCGGGCTGCGGATCGCGTTCTCGCGGGCCAGCTTGCCGGTGGTGCCCTTGACCCGGGGCAGGAACGAGCCGAGTGCTCCGGCCAGGGGACGCACGAGCACTGGCCCGACCACGATCACGCCGATGAGGAGCGCGAACGCACCGAGGCCGACGCCCGGCACCACGTCGGTGGAGGGGTCCTCGCCGAGCGCCGGGCTCATGCTGAACAGGCCGAAGATCACGAGCACGGCGCCGATGACGATGCGCCGCTTGGAAGCGCCGGTCTCGTCGACCGCCACCTCGCGCATGGCGGCCAGCGGGCGAACCCGCGTGGCCCTGAGCGCCGGGGCGATGGCGGAGAGCACCGTGACCACGACGCCGACCACGAGCGCCACGAGGATCGTGTTGGGACGGATCACCGTGGAGGTGGTGGGGAGGTCGACCCCGATGGCCTTGAGGAGGGACTGCACGCCGATGGCGAGGCCGATGCCCGCCGCCAGACCGATCACGGCGGCGACGAGGCCCACCAGCAGCGCCTCCAGGAGCACCGAGCCGAGCACCTGGCGCCGACCGGCGCCGAGGGCGCGGAGCAGCGCCATCTCCCGGGTGCGCTGGGCCACCAGGATGCTGAAGGTGTTCACGATGATGAACGTGCCGACGAAGAGCGCGATCCCGGCGAACACCAGGAGGATCTGGCGGAAGAAGGAGAAGCCCGACTGGAGGGCGTCGGCGAGCTCCTCGGCGGACTGCTCGCCGGTGACGACCTCGGCCCCGTCGGGGAGCTGTGGGGCGATCTGTTCGACGAGGTCGTCCTGTGAGAGGCCTTCGTCGGCCGCGGCGATGACGATGTCGTACTGGCCGTCTCCGGCGGCGATCCGCTGGGCGGTGGCCAGCGTGGCGCCGACCGCTGTGGTGCCTCCGGCGCTGTCGCGCCCGTCGAAGCTGGTGATGCCGACGAGGGTCATCTCCTCACGGGTCGCGGCGGAGAGCACGGTGACCGTGTCGCCGATCTCGAGCTCGGCGTCTTCCGCTGTGCCGCGGTTGATGACGACCTCGTCGTCGGCCTCGGGAGCGTGACCCTCCTCGATGCGGAACGCGTTGAGGTCGGGGTCGTCGATCCAGTTCTCGACCCATGTGGGCGGACCCTGGGTGGAGCCGATCTGGTCGCCTTCGGTGTCGAGGACCTGCACCGCCTCGGTGGAGATGTACCCGGCGGCCACCCGCACGCCGTCGATCCCCTGCACGGTCTCGACCAGCGAGGCGTCGAGCCGGGCTCGGGAGGTGCCGCCGAAGTCGGACTCGAAGAGCTCCTCACCGCGCACCTCGGCGTCGATGCCCTTGCTGCTGGTCTGGAAGATCTCGTCGAAGGACCTGTCGAGCGTGTCGGTGAGCACGAGCGTGCCCGACATGAACGCCACGCCGAGCAGGATGGCGACGATCGTGGAGACGAGGCGGCGCTTGTGCGCCCAGATGTTGCGGAGGGTTACGCGCAGCATCAGCCGAGGGCCTTGATGCGGTCGAGCACCCGGTCGGCGGTCGGGTCGGCCATCTCGTCGACGATCTTGCCGTCGACCAGGAACAGGACCCGATCGGCGTAGGCGGCGGCGACCGGCTCGTGGGTGACCATGACGATGGTCTGCCCGAGCTCGGTCACCGCCGATCGCATGAACTCGAGGATCTCGGTGCCGGTGCGCGAGTCGAGGTTTCCGGTCGGCTCGTCGGCGAAGATGATCTTCGGGCGCGCCGCGAGGGCGCGGGCCACAGCGACACGCTGCTGCTGGCCGCCGGAGAGCTCGCTAGGCCGATGGGTGAGGCGGTCTCCGAGGCCGACGGTGCCGACGATCGAGTCGAGCCAGCCCTGATCGGGCTTGCGGCCGGCGAGGTCCATGGGGAGCGTGATGTTCTCCATGGCGTTCAGCGTGGGGATGAGGTTGAAGCTCTGGAAGATGAAGCCCACCTCGTCGCGACGCAGGCGCGTGAGCTCCTTGTCGTCGAGCGTGGTGAGGTCGGTGCCGCCGATGAACACCTTGCCGGAGCTGAGCTCGTCGAGGCCGGCGACGCAGTGCATCAGCGTCGACTTGCCCGATCCGGACGGGCCCATGATGGCCGTGAAGCGGCCCGACTCGAAGTCGACGGTGACGCCGTCGAGGGCCTGGACCTTGGTGTCGCCGGACCCGTAGACCTTGCGGGCATCGACGGCGGAGGCAGCGACGCGGGTGTCGGGCATGGCGGGGGGCGAGGTGGCACTCATGGGCAGCGACGCTACAAGTCGTCGATCGCCCGGGGCATGGGGATTGTCCCTCGGGGATCCCTGAGCGGACCCTGAGGCGACCCTGAGCCGTCGGCCTGTCGCGAATGGGCAGCGCCGGGACGGGCAGGCCCCGGTAGATTCAGCCGCGGTGATCTGTACGAGCTGTAGCGCCGAGGTTCCCTCCGGTGCACGCTTCTGCCCGGAGTGCGGACAGGACCTGCGCCTGCGAGGCGACGAGCGCCGGGTCGTCACAGTGCTCTTCGCCGACCTGGTCGGCTACACGTCGATGTCGGAGAGGCGCGACCCGGAGCAGGTCAAGAACCTCGTCGATGGCTGCTTCGAGCGGCTCGTCGCCGACATCGAGGCGTTCGGAGGCCGAGTCGACAAGATCATCGGCGACGCCATCGTGGCGCTCTTCGGTGCGCCGCTGGCCCACGAGGACGACGCCGAGCGCGCCGTTCGAGCCGCGCTGCGCATGCAGGAGACGCTGGCCGGCGTCGCCGCCGAGCTGGGCGTCGACATCCGCATGCGCATCGGGGTGAACACCGGCGAGGTGCTCGTCGGCGCCCTGCGCGCCGGCGGCGACTACACGGCGATGGGCGACGTCGTGAACACGGCCAACCGCCTGCAGAGCGCTGCGCCCCCGGGCGAGGTGCTCGTCGGACCGGCCACCTACTCGGCCACCCGACGGGTCGTGCGCTACGACCCGCTCGACCCGATCGACGTCAAGGGGCGCGAGGCGCTGGTGCCTGCGTGGCGTGCCGAAGCGGCCACCGCGCCGCCCGGCTACCGCGGCGAGCGCGACAGGGCCAGCCTCATCGGCCGCGCCGCGGAGATGGGCCTGCTCGGCCACAGCATCGAGAGCCCCGTCATTAACCGCCGGGCCAGCCTCCTGCTGGTGCTGGGCGAGGCCGGCGTCGGCAAGTCGCGCCTGGCCGAGGAGCTCGCTGCG
>DATCYI010000208.1:0-10994 GCA_036570385.1 Acidimicrobiales bacterium
CGAGCGCTGCCCGTCGTGCGGGCGGCCCGCGCCAGCCTGCTGGCCCTCGCGGTCGTGGTGGCCCTGGCCGCGCCCATCGTGCAGTCGTCGTCGTCCGAGCTCTTCTTGCTGTCACGCATCCCCGTGTTCGCCCTGATCGGCCTCTCCGTGGTGATCCTCACCGGCTGGGCCGGCCAGCTCAGCCTCGGGCAGATGGCCTTCGTGGGGCTCGGCGCCATGGGGACCGCAGCGCTCGACAGCCGGGGGGTGCCCTTCGGGGCCGCGGCCGGCTACATGTGCTTCGTGGGGATCATCCTCGCCCTGGGCGTCGGTGCCCCGGCCCTGCGGCTGCGGGGGCTCTACCTCACCGTCACGACCCTTGCCCTCGCCGTCGCCGCGAGCAGCTACCTGCTGCGGCTCGAGGTGTTCAGGAGCAGCTCGCTCGACACCTCTGTGATCAGCCCGGGCCAGCTCGGTCCCTTCGACTTCGACTCGTACCGGGTCGGCTACTACCTGTGCCTGGCCGTCCTCGTGGCCGTGGTCCTGCTCGCCCATCGCCTCCGCACCGGTGGCGTGGGTCGCACCATCCTCGCGGTCGAGGGCAACGCCCGCTCTGCGGCCGCGATGACCACCTCCCCAGCGGCGGTGAAACTCCAGTCCTTCGCCATCTCCGGCGCGGTGGCCACCATCGCCGGCTCGCTCTACGCCGCCATCACCCGCAGCTTCCAGGCCGACGTGTTCGGCCCGGCCGAGTCGTTGCAGGTCCTGGCCATGACTGTAGTGGGGGGCATCGGGTCGATCGGGGGCGCCATCCTCGGCGCCGTCTACCTGCTCGGCGTCCCGCAGATCTTCGGCGACACCAACACCGCGCGCCTGGCCACCAGCGGCATCGGGCTGCTGCTCATCCTGCGCTTCGAGCCCGGGGGCCTGATCGCGCTGGTCGACAAGGGCCGCGACCGCCTCCTCACGATGATCGGCGTGGAGCTGGCACCCGACGACGACCCGGCGCCCGCCGACGGCTCGGAGCCCGCGGTCGCCCGGACCAGCCTCAGTGGCCCCGCCCGTCCCGTCGGTCGCAGACGGGTGCTGCGAGCCGACGCGGCGCCGGTGACCGCCGCACTCGAGCTGGGCGGCGTGTCGGTGGTGCTCGGCGGGCGCGCGATCGTCCGCGACGTCGACCTCAACGTCGCCCCGGGCGAGATCGTCGGCCTGATCGGCTCCAACGGGGCCGGCAAGACCACGCTCATGAACGCCATCAGCGGGTTCGTGCCCGCCACCGGTGGGATCCGCCTCGCCGGCGACGACATCCGGGACCTGCCACCGCACCTGAGGGCCCGTCGCGGCCTGGGTCGGTCCTTCCAGACGGCGCTGCTCTACCCGCGCCTCACCACCCGCGAGTGCGTGCTGGTGGCGCTCGAGTCGCAGCACCGCACGGAGCTGGTGCCCTCGCTGCTCGCCCTCCCGCCCGCGGTGCGCACCGAGGCCAGGGCCCGCGCCGCGGCCGACGAGGTGCTCGAGATGATGGGGCTCCAGCGCTACGCCGAGTCCAAGGTCGCCACCCTCTCGACGGGCACGCGCCGGATCGTGGAGCTCGCCTGCCTCGTTGCCGTGCGACCGGCGGTGATACTCCTCGACGAGCCCATGGCCGGCATCGCCCAGCGGGAGTCCGAAGCGTTCGGGCCGCTGATGCTCGACCTGCGCCGGCACCTCGACGCCGCCCTGCTCATCATCGAGCACGACATACCCCTCGTCAGCTCGATCAGCGATCGCCTCTACTGCCTCGAGACCGGCGTCGTGATCGCCGAGGGCTCGCCGGACGAGGTGCGCGGCGACCCCCGCGTCGTGGCCAGCTACCTGGGCACCGACGACCGGGCCATCCTGCGCAGCGGCGACCACGCCCCGGCCGCGGCGCTCGTCACCGGAGCTCGGCGATGACCGAACCCGCCCCGAGCGCGCCGGTGCACTCGCAAACGCCGACGCCGACGCCGACGATCATGGAGCTGCTCTCCGAGCGCGTCGGGATGACGGAGGGCCAGCTCTACACAGCGGTCATCGCCATCGCCGTGGCCGTGCTGCTCACCGTCACCGGCGTGCCCAACGCTCGCCAGCGCAGCGACACCGACGGCTTCTCCGGCTCGGGCAGCGTGCCCACCCTCCCCGCCACCACCACCCCGCCCCCCGCACAGGAGGCACCGTGACCGGTCGTTCGCTCCGCCGCTTCCTCTTCGCCGGCCTGGCCGTCCTGCTGCTGGTGGGGGCGACCACCGTGCCGCTGCTCCCAGCACCTCGAGCCGATGCGCAGGAGCTGCCGCCCCTGCCCGAGGAG
This sequence comes from Acidimicrobiales bacterium, assembly GCA_036570385.1. Classification (GTDB taxonomy): domain Bacteria; phylum Actinomycetota; class Acidimicrobiia; order Acidimicrobiales; family VFJN01; genus VFJN01. The sequence continues at coordinate 2,306 of DATCYI010000208.1, forward strand.
GGTGCGCCCGTCTACGCCATCCTCTCCCCGATCGTTGCTCCAGCGTGTGCGGCCAGCGGCACCACCACCCTGCTGGTGCCGGTGCTAGGCGGGGTGATCGAAGGCGAGCTCGGGCTCGACGGCACCTCGATCCGCAACCTCCTGCTCGACAGCCTCGGCCCGGTCTTCATCGTCTGCGGGGTCCTGCCCGCCAGCCCCGGCACCCGCTGCCAGCTCGACGACCAGATCGCCGGCCTGCTCCCCGCAGAGGTCACGTCGCTCGGCCTTCCACCGACGATCGTCGGAGGCGTCGTCGACGCGCTCAGCGCGGTGATGTCGCTCACCGGGCTCGATGCCGTCGCCGCTTCCCTGACGCCGGCCCTCGAGTGCTCCATCGCCGAGCCTCCAGGCGCCACCGACGCCCCCCCGGCCGCGCCGGCTCCGCCCACAGCGGCACCCCCTGCGAGCCTGTCCGCCGCTCTGCCTCCCAGCTCTGGCGCCGATCTGTCGCTCGGTGCGCCGGCGGTGCTGCCCTCGCCCGCACCGGCGCCGTCCGGGGCAGCCACGCCCTCCACCCCAACGGCGCCAGCCGACACCCTCGTCGAGGTGGTCAGCCGCTCCGTACCGGGCTGGTTGAAGCTGATCCAGCTGCTGACGGCGGGCTTCCTGGCCGCGTTCATGGCCGGCAGCTGGCTCACGTCGCTGAAGGCGGCACGCTCGCGCTGACGGTAAAAGAGTACCCTGATCTTCGAACCATGTTGAAAGGCGTGCTCCGGCCATGACCACCACCAGCCCGGTCGAGGATCTCACCGATCTCTTCGACGAGCGCATGTTCAGCGACCCCCACCCGCGCTACCGCGAGCTGCGGGACCACCGCCCGCTGTCGCTCGCCCGCACTGCCCTCGGGCCCGAGGGCACGTGGCTGCTCACCCGGTACGACGACGTCATGCTCCTGCACACCGACGACCGGTTCTCGAGCGAGTCGGAACCCCCTTCGGGCTTCCGCGAGCGGCTCCTGCCGCGCTTCGCTCGCCTGCTCCTCGACAGCATGGTGTTCAAGGACGATCCCGACCACACGCGGCTGCGGCGGCTCGTCAACCGGGCCTTCACCCCGAAGATGGTTGCGAGCATGGAGGAGCGCACCGCCGCGATCCTCGACCACCACGTCGATGCCATCACCGCCAAAGCGCGCGGTGGAGAGGTGGTCGACCTCGTCGAGGAGCTGGCGGTTCCGCTGCCGCTCACGGTGATCGCCGAGATGCTCGGCGTCTCGCCCGCCGACCGCGACGAGTTCCACTCGCTCGTCGCTCGCTTCGCTGATCTGCCCACCTCCGGGCTGGGCCAGCTGAAGGCCATCCCGCTCGGTCGGCGGCTGCTGCGGATCTTCGACAGGCTGGTCGACCAGGCCCGCCGCGAGCCCGACGACGGGATGGTCAGCGCCCTCGTGAGGGCGCAGGACGAGGACGGCGACCGCTTGAGCGACGCCGAGATCGTGTCGATGGTGTTCCTGCTGCTCTTCGCCGGTCACGACACGACGTCGGGGCTGATCAGCACAGGCATGCTGGCGCTGCTGGAGCACCCCGACCAGCTCGAGCTGCTCCGCTCCCAACCTGACCTCGCCCGCTCGACCGCGGTCGAGGAGCTGCTGCGATTCTGCAGTCCGGTCGCATGCGGGGCGGTGCGGCGGCTCACCGCTGAGGTGGAGCTCCACGGAGTGACCCTGCCGCGTGGCAGCACGCTGCTGGGGATGCTCATCTCCGCCAACCGCGACGAGTCGCACTTCGCCGAGCCAGACGTGCTCGACCTCACCCGCGACCCGAACCCGCACCTGGCCTTCGCGTTCGGCGCCCACTTCTGCCTCGGCAACCGGCTGGCCCGGCTCGAAGGCCAGCTCGCCTTCGAGGCGCTGGCCCAGCGCTTCACAGGCATCCGCCTCGCGCCCGGAGCCGAGATCGCCTACAAGCCAACGCAGTCGCTCCGGGGCCTGCGCTCCCTGCCCGTACTGCTCGACCCGGCCTAGCTCAGAGCCGCCAGCTCGAGGCGGCGGCGACCGCGGAACTGGTAGGAGTCGATCAGCTCGTCGGCGCCGGCGTCGGCGAGGTCCTGGTCGGCCGCGAGCCAGGGCACGAGGGCGGTCAGCGCCGAGGTGGCCTCGTGGCGGGCGAGCGCTGCGCCGAGGCAGAAGTGCACACCGAACCCGAAGCCCAGATGGCCCGGTTCGCCCCGCCCGGGGCGGAACTCCTCCGCGTCCTCGCCGAAGTGGCGCGGGTCGCGGTTGGCGGCGGCGAGCACGAGTGTGATCCAGGAGTCGGCGGGCACCTCGCCGCCGTGGCGCGTGAACGGGCGGGTGGCCCGGCGGAACACGTACTGCACCGGCGACTCCCACCGCAGGGTCTCCTCGAGCACGGCGGGCACGCGGCCCGGATCGGCCACCAGCGCCCGGCGCTCGTCAGGGTGGGCGAGCAGCGACCAGCACGCGTTGCCGATGAGGTTCGTGGTGGTCTCGGTGCCGGCGAAGAGGAGGAGGGCCGCGAAGCCCACCGCCTCCTCGGGGGCGAGCACGTCGTCACCGCGTGCCCGCACCAGCGTGGTCAGCAGGTCGTCGCGCGGAGCGCGCTGACGCTCCTCGATCTCGTTGCCGAGGTGCTCGGCCATGGCCAGCACCGCCACCATCGCTTCCTCGTCGAAGCCGCCTCGCGCCGACCCGCTAGCGGCCCGTGTGGATGCGTCGGCCCAGGCCCGGAAGTCGGCGGCCCGCTCGGCGTCGGCGCCGAGCAGCTCTGCGATCACCCGCACGGGCAGGGGTGACGCCAGCGACGCGACGACGTCGAGGCGGTCGCCGTGGGTCGCTCCCAGCATCTCTTCGACCAGCTCGTCGATCCGCGGTCGCCAGGCCTGCATCGTGCGAGGCGTGAACCCGCGGCTCACGATCCTGCGCAGCTCGCTGTGCCCGGGCGGATCGATCGACACCAGGTTCCCTGTGGCCGCCTCGCGAGGCAGCCGCTGCTCGCCCTTGCCGGTGTCCTGCCCGAGCAGCACCCCTCGCATCGCGTCGGAGCTGAAGAGGTCGTGGTCGTTTAGCGCCCACGTGACGTCGTCCCAGCGGGACAGCACGAAGGTGTCCGTCACCGGGCTGTGGTGGACCGGGGCCTCGTCTCGCAGCCAGCGATAGGTGGCGTACGGGTCTCCCGCCACGGCGGCGTCGAACGGGTCGTAGCCAGGCACGGAAAAGAGTGTACTCTTGATGCATGCTCCCTGACGACGTACAGGTGATCTCCGTCGACGACCACGTGATCGAGCACCCGAAGGTGTGGACCGATCGCCTGCCGGCCAAGCACCAGGAGGCCGGGCCGAAGATCGTCGAGCTCGACGGCGGGGCCCAGGTGTGGAGCTTCGAGGGCAAGAGCATCCCGACCATCGGGCTCAACGCCGTCGCGGGCAAGGACCCGAAGGACTTCGGCATCGAGCCGGTGCGCTTCGACGGGATGCTGCCCGGCTGCTACGACGTGCAGGCCCGCCTGGCCGACATGGACCTCGACGGCATCCACGCCCAGATGTGCTTCCCCTCGTTCCCGGGCTTCGCGGGGTCCACCTTCTTCGCGGGGTCCGACAAGGAGCTGGCCAACGCCTGCGTCAGCGCCTGGAACGACTTCATCATCGATGAGTGGTGCGCAGCCGCGCCCGACCGGTTCATCCCGATGGTGATGGTGCCGTACTGGGACGTCGACGCCGCCGTGGCCGAGGTGCAGCGCACCGCCGCCAAGGGCGCCAAGGCCATCACCTTCACCGAGGCCCCGCATCGCCTCGGCCTGCCGTCGTTCCACAGCGACCACTGGGACCCGTTCCTCGCCGCCGCCCAGGACGCGGACCTGCCGCTGTGCCTCCACTTCGGCTCGGGCGGCGCGCCGGAGGTGGCGCCCGACGCCAACTTCGCGGTCGCCATCGCTCTCTTCGGGATGAACTCGCAGTTCACGACCATCGACCTGCTGCTCTCCCCCGTGTTCCACAAGTTCCCGCGCCTGCGGGTCGCGCTCTCCGAGGGGGGCATCGGCTGGATCCCCTACGTGCTCGAGCGAGCTGACTACACGTGGGAGCGGCACCGCTGGTACACGGGTGTGAACACCGAGGTGCGCCCCTCCGAGCTGTTCAAGGACCACATCTTCGGCTGCTTCATCGCCGACAAGGCGGGCGTCGAGATGCGGGCCCTGGCCGGCATCGACAACCTCATGTTCGAGGGCGACTACCCCCACAGCGACAGCAACTTCCCGAACTCGCGGAAGAACCTGGCGGTCGTGCTGCAGGACGTGCCCGACGACGAGGCCCGCAAGATCGCGGAGGGCAACGCCCGCCGGGTCTTCAACTTCGCCCGCAGCTAGACCGCTGCGTGCTCGTCGCGCAGCAGGCGCTTGTAGAGCTTGCCCGCCTCGGTGCGAGGCAACGACTCCCGGAAGGCGACAGAGCGCGGGCACTTGAAGCGGGCCAGCCGTCCGCGGCAGTGCTCGATCAGGTCGTCCACGAGCTCGTCGGAGCCGGTCGTTCCGGGCTCGAGCTCGACGATCGCCTTCACCGACTCACCCCACTCCGGGTCGGGCACGCCGATGACCGCTACGTCGCGCACCGCCGGGTGCGAGCCCAGCACCGCCTCGACCTCGGCGGGGTAGATGTTCACGCCGCCACTGATGATCATGTCCTTCGCCCGGTCCCGCAGGAACAGGTAGCCGTCATCGTCGAGGTACCCGACGTCGCCCAGCGTGAAGGCCCGGCCCCGATGGACCGACGCGGTCATCTCCGGGTCGTCGCGGTACTCGAAGGTCGGCCGGTCGGGCTCCAGGTAGACGTGGCCCGTCTCGCCGGCGGGGAGCGGGTTGCCGTCGTCGTCGAGGACCTTGATGCTCATCCCTCGCACCGCTCGCCCGACGGTGCCGGGTCGCTCGAGCCAGCGGTGGGGCTTGGCGATGGCCGCCGCGCCTTCCATCCCGCCGTAGGTCTCCCAGATCACCGGGCCCCACCAGTCCATCATCTGCTGCTTCACCTCCACCGGGCACGGCGCGGCCGAGTGCACGACGGTGCGCAGGCTGGACACGTCGTAGCGCTCACGGGTCTCCGTGGGCAGGCGCAGCAGCCGCACGAACTGGGTCGGCACCATGTAGGCGGTGGTCACGCCGTGGCGCTCGATCATGGCCAGCGCCGCTTCCGCGTCGAACTTCCCCATGATCGCCAGCGCCTGCCCGACGTTGAGGGCGCCCTGGTAGAAGCTGGCGCAGCCGCCGTGGTGCATGCCGGCCGAGGCGAGGTGCACGCCGGACAGCGGCGTCATCTGGAACGCCTGGCCGAACACCTTCATGGCGTCGGCGATCGCCGACGGGTCGCCGGGAACGGGCGGTCGCTCGATGCCCTTCGGCTTCCCGGTGGTGCCCGACGAGTAGGAGATGGGCGAGCCGAACGTGCGGTCGGCTGGCACCGTGGTGGGGCAGCCGGCGACGAGGTCGTCGTAGCTCGTGTAGCCCTCGATCGATCCGCCCACCGCGACTCGCAGGTCGATGGGCGTGCCGCCCGCCGCCGCGGCCACCTCCGGGAACGACGCGTCGACCACGAGCCCCTTGGCCTTCGAGGCCTCGATGATCTGCACGACCTCAGCGCCCGACAGGGCCGGGTTCAGCGCGATCGATCGCACCCCCATCTCCTGGAAGGCGAGGGGCCACCACAGGATGTCGACGTCGTTGGGAAGGGCGTAGGCGACGATGTCGCCGGCCCCGATGCCCTGCGCCCTCAGCGCGTGCACGAGCTGGTGGGCCCGACCGGCGAGGTCGCCGAAGGTGAGCGTGACCCCTGACGGTGACGCGACGACGGCCGGCAGGTCCGGGTGGTCTTCGGCGACCCACCAGACCCCGAGGCGTTGGCTCCAGGGGTTCTCCACGAGTAAAGAGTATACCCTTCTATGGCTTGGTGCTGGCGCCCTTCGTGCCCCAGGACTTGGCGTCGCGCAGGACCTCGCGAAACGGCTTGTCGCCGTCGACGCTCGGCTCGCGGGGGAGGCCGAGCAGGCGCTCGCTGACGATGTTGCGCTGGATCTCGTTGCTGCCGCCGGCGATCGACATGACCCGGCCGTTCAGGAAGTTCACAGCCGGTGCGCTGGCCGCGGTGTCGTCCGCGGGCCAGGCGATTCCGGTGCGCCCGGCGATCTCCATGGCGATGGCGGCCCGCTCGGGATCGTGGATGCCGGTGCGGAGCTTGACCAGCGACACGGCAGCCGGGTTCAGCCCGCCCGTCATCAGACCGGCGCCTATGCGCTTGAGCAGCTGGCCCTGTAGCCAGTCGCTCGTGTGGGCACGGGCGATCAGCTGACGGGTGGCAGGGTCGTCGGCGAGGCCGCGCTTCTCGGCCAGCTCGACGAGGTCGGGCGCCAGCCTGCGCCGGGTCGCCGCGGCCGGGGCGTGGCCGGCTCCGGCTCCACCGCTGCGCTCGGCGTTGAGCATCGTGCCGGCCACCGGCCAGCCCTCGTTGACATCGCCGATCACCATGTCGTCGCCGACGACGACGTCGTCGAGGAACTCCTCGCAGAACTCGGCCGAGCCGTTGATCTCCCGCACCGGGCGCACGGTGACCGCCGGGTCCTTCAGCGGCACCTTGAACCAGGTGAGCCCCCGGTGCTTGGGCACGTCCCAGTCGGTGCGGGCCAGGCAGATCCCGTAGTCGGCGGCCAGCGCGCCCGAGGACCACACCTTGGTGCCGTTGATGACCCAGGTGTCGCCGTCGCGGGTGGCGCGGGTGAGGATGCCGGCCAGGTCGGACCCGGCACCAGGCTCGGAGAGGAGCTGGCACCAGAGCTCGTCGCCGCTCAGGATCTTGGGGATCCAGGCCCGCTTCTGCTCCTCGCTGGCGTGGGCGAGCAGCGTGGGCAGGACGATGCCCATCGTCACCCCGCTGGCGATCCCGCCCGGCAGGGGCAGCGCGTAGCCCGACGACTCCTCTTGCCACACCCGCTGGTGGGCGGAGGAGAGGCCCTGACCGCCGTACTCGGCGGGCAGGGTGATGCCGGCGTAGCCCGCCTCGTAGACCTTGCGCTGCAGGTCCCGCTGCTGCGCGAGCTCCTCGGGCGTGGTGTCGTGGGCCGCCCGGAGCGCAGGCCCGGAGCGCCGGGAGATGTTGGCCTCGAGCCAGGCCCGCGCCTCGGCTCGGTAGGCGTCGAGCTGGTCGGTGTCGGTGCTCATCGGGCGACCTCCGTGCCGAGGCCGTGCACCCGGCAGAGCTGCTCGCGATGCCACGTCGGTGTGCCGTACAGGACGCTGTTGGTCTGGATGCGGCGCATCAGCAGGTGCAGGTCGTGCTCCCACGTGTAGCCGATGCCGCCGTGGATCTGCAGGCACTGCTGGGCCAGCTCGTTGCCGGCCTCGCCGATCGCCGCGGCGGCCATAGCGGTGACCTCGGCGGCGTCGTCGCGATCCTGGCCCACCGAGCTGATCGCGGCAGCGGCGGCCGCCTTGGCCACCTCGAGCGACATGGCGAGATCGGCCATCAGGTGCTTGAGCGCCTGGAACGACCCGATGGGGCGCCCGAAGGCGATGCGGTCCTTGGCGTACTCCACCGTCATCGTGAGCAGCGCGTCCATCGCCCCCACCGTCTCGACCGCTGCGAGCACGGCGGCTTGGCGGTGCATCTGCTCGAGGGCGTTGGCGCCCCCTCGCACGATGGCGTCGGCCGGTACCTCCACCGCCTCGAGGCTCACGTCGGCCATGCGCCGGGCCAGGTCGAGCGTGGCCAGCGGCTCCAGCGTGACGCCGGGGGCGGCGGTGGGGACGATGACCTGCACGACCTCGCCGTCGAGGGTGCCGGCCACTAGCAGCCAGTCGGCCTGGGCCGCTTCCTGGACCTGGCCGCGACGGCCGGTCACCGTGAACCCGCTCTCCGCCCGCTCGACGCGCACGGCGGCACCGAGGTCCCACCGGCCGGCCGGGTCAGCGGGCGCCCAGGTGACCACGACCTGACCCGCCACCGCCACCGGCAGCAGATCTGCCTTGCGGCTCGGGTCGCCGTGGCGGGCGATGGCCGCGAGGGCGACGTTCATGGGCACGAACGGCCCCGGCTGGACCTGCCGCCCGAGCTCCTCCGCCACCAGTGCAGCGTCAGCCAGGGGGTTGTCGCTGACGCTGCCGCCGCCATCAGCCTCAGGCACGAGCATCGAGAACCAGCCCAGCTCCGCGGACTTGGCCAGCCAGCCGCGGTCGAAGCCGTCGGCCTTCTCGTGCCAGGCCCGGGTGCGCTCGCGTGGGAGCTCTGCTTCGATGAACCGGGCAGTGGTCTCGTGGAAGAGCACCTGGTCGTCTGTCAGATCTAGCTGGATCGGCACCAGACCCCCCTTGAGTATCCGGCTATACAGTAGCCTCAATTGTTCCGAGCTCGAAGCGAGGCACCGTGTCAGATCCCGATCCCGATGCCCCGTCCATCCTGCTGACAGAGGTGGTCGACCGGGTCGGCATCATCACCCTCAACCGGCCGGAGCGCCGCAACGCGCTGAACGGGCCGCTGGTCGCCGCCATCGACGCCGCGGTCAAGGCCATGGCCGCCGACGACGCGGTGAAGGTGGTGATCCTCACCGGCGCGGCGCCGGAGGGGCGCCACGGCGGGTTCTGCGCCGGCGGCGACGTGAAGGACTCGTCGGGCCCGGGGATGGAGCTCGGGGTGCCGCGCGACGCGCTGGCCGGCGACCTGG
>DATCYI010000209.1:0-1712 GCA_036570385.1 Acidimicrobiales bacterium
CGCGACCCCGCGGCGGGCGGGCTCGAGGTCGCCGAGGCCGCGCTGGCGCACCAGGTGGCCTACCGGCAGCTCGGCCACCACCCGGAGTGGGACGCCCCGGTGCAGGCAGCGGTACCGGAGGAGCTGCGAGCGACCGTGCAGCGCAACGCCGACGCCCGCCGCGAGTTCCGCGGCATGCACACGAAGCTGTCGTCGACGCTGCCGGCCTGGCGCATCGTCCCGCCGGAGCCGGCGGAGGTGCTGCTGGCGGCCTACCAGGAGGCCGGCGCCGAGTTCGGGATCGGCTGGCAGTACCTCGCCGCCATCAACCTGGTGGAGACCGCCACCGGCCGCATTCGGGGCACGTCCACGGCCGGAGCTCAGGGGCCGATGCAGTTCATGCCGGCCACCTGGGCGGCCTACGGCGGGGGCGGCGACATCAACGACACCCGCGACGCGATCTTCGGTGCCGCCCGCTACCTGGCCGCCAACAACGGCGCCAACGACATCGACCACGCGCTCTACCGCTACAACCACAGCAACCGCTACGTCCGCGGCGTGAAGCTCTACGCCGAGCTCATCGTCGAGCACCCGCTCGCCTTCCGGGCGTTCCACGGCTGGGGCGTCTGGTACCTCACCGACTCCGGCGAGGTGTACCTACCCGTCGGCTACGAGGCGACCGAGCCCATCCCCGTGGCCGACTACCGATAGATCTGTGGGCGCACAGGCACGGAATGCGTGCTCTCGCGCCCACAGATCTTGGGGTCTTGGGTCTCAGGCCGAGACGGTGACCGCGCCGGATCGGGCGATGGCGGTCTGGTCGGTGCCGAGGTAGGACTCGACGACGCGGGGGTGGTCGAGGACCTCGGCGGGCGTGCCCTCGGCGATGACGGTGCCGAGCTCGAGCGCCATCATGCGGTCGCAGAGCCCCGCGAGGAGCGGCATGTCGTGCTCGATGACGAGGATCGAGGTGCCGGTGACGTCCTGCACCCGGCGCAGCAACGGCCCGAGCGCCTCCGACTCCTTCTGGGCGACGCCGCCGGATGGCTCGTCGAGCACGATGACGGCGGGATCTGACGCGAGCAGCCCGGCCAGCTCCACGATGCGGCGCGAGCCGGTGGAGAGCTCGCCGGTGAGCTTCTCGCGGAACGCGCCGAGCCCCATGAGGTCGATGAGCAGATCGACCTTCTCGGCCACGTCGTCCTCGCTGTCGCGCGAGACCGGCTGGCCCAGCGCGGCGGCGACCATGCTCTTGCTCAGCAGGTGGCGCTCGCGGGCCACGGCGAGCGTCTCGGCGGTGGTGAGCGACGGGAAGAGGCGGGCCTCCTGGAACGAGCGACCGAGGCCGCGGGCGGCGCGCTCGTGGGGCGCGAGCTCGGTGATGTCCTCGCCGTCGAGCAGCACCCGACCGCCGTCGATCGGCAGGAACCCGGAGATGCAGTCGAACAAGGTGGTCTTGCCGGCGCCGTTCTGACCGATCAGGCCGAGGATCTCGCCTGTGCGCAGCTTCAGGTCGACCTGGTTCACCGCGGTGATGCCGCCGAAGCGCTTCACGATCTGGCGGCACTCGAGGATGACGGGGGCGTCGGGCCCCGGTGCGATCCGGCGAGCGGCCACGGCAGGAGCGGGATCGACCGGCGCGTCGAGGTCGACCACGTGATCAGAACCGGCGTGGAGCGGTTCGCGGCCCCGGCGGGAGGGCGCCGCGACCGAGGACGGTTCGTCAACGGTCG
>DATCYI010000210.1:0-14026 GCA_036570385.1 Acidimicrobiales bacterium
CCCACCGGCTGGGTACCGCCGGCGACGTCGACGGTGGCGCCCTCGGGGCCCGCTGCGGCGACGCGGGCGGGGAGCGTGTTCATCGGCGGCCCACCGATGAAGCGGGCGACGAACAGGTTGGCGGGGCGGTCGTAGACGTCCTGCGGCGCGCCCACCTGCTGCAGCACGCCCGACTCGAGGATCGCCACGCGGGTGGCCATGGTCATGGCCTCGATCTGATCGTGGGTCACGTAGACGAAGGTGGTCTCGAGCCTGCGGTGGAGCTCGATGAGCTCAGCGCGCGTCTGGGTGCGCAGCTTGGCGTCGAGGTTCGACAGGGGCTCGTCCATCAGGAACACGGACGCCTTGCGGACGATGGCTCGGGCCAGGGCGACGCGCTGGCGCTGGCCACCCGAGAGCGCGCGCGGCTTGCGATCGAGCAGCTCGGACAGGCCGAGCATGCCCGCCGCCTCGGCTACGAGACGGCCGCGCTCGGCCTTGTCGACCCCGCGGGGTAGCAACGGGAACTCGATGTTCTGCCGCACAGACTTGTGCGGGTAGAGCGCGTAGCTCTGGAACACCATCGCGATGTCGCGGTCCTTCGGCTCGACGCCGTTCACGACGCGGTCGCCGATGGCGATGGCGCCGCTGGTGGGCTCGTCGAGGCCGGCGACCATCCGCAGGGCCGTGGACTTGCCGCAACCGGACGGGCCGAGCAGGACGAGGAACTCGCGGTCGGCCACCTCCAGGCTCAGGTCATCGACGGCGACGACATCCCCGAACGACTTGGTCACCGACTTGAACGAGAGGGAGGCCACGGTGAGCCGGATCGTAGTTAGGACTCGGGCGGCTTTCGTCGATCGGGCGCGTGTGCGCTTCACGTCAGGGCAGCGATAGCGTCGCAGTGTCCGCGTTCGCGGCGTCAGTGTCGCCAAATCCAGGGGGAAGCTCAGTGCTAGAGCACGACAAGATCTACATCGACGGCGCGTGGGTGCCCTCGTCGGGCACCGGCTCGATCGACGTCTTCGATTCCACCAACGGCGAGGTCATCGGCCGCATCCCGCAGGGCAGCGCCGCCGACGTCGATGCCGCGGCCAAGGCCGCTGCCGCCGCCTTCCCCGCGTGGGCCGCGACGTCGCCCGAGGAGCGCGGCAAGTTCTGCTCCCGCATCGCTGAGGGCCTCGGTGCCCGCATGGACGAGATCGGCACGCTGGTCACCCGCGAGGCCGGCATGCCGAAGTGGCTGAGCGTCATGGTGCAGGCCGGCCTGCCCATCAACTCGTTCTCCGCCGCCGGCCAGATCGCCGAGAGCTACGACTACGAGACCACCGTCGGCAACAGCCTCGTGGTGAAGGAGCCCGTCGGCGTCGTCGGGGCGATCACCCCCTGGAACTACCCGCTGCACCAGATCGCCGCCAAGGTGGCGTACGCCATGGCCGCAGGCTGCACCGTCGTGCTCAAGCCGAGCGAGGTGGCCCCCCTCGATGCCTTCATCCTGACCGAGGTCATCAACGACATCGGCCTGCCCAACGGCGTGTTCAACCTCGTGACCGGCACCGGCGCCGAGGTCGGCGAGGCCATCTCGAAGCACCCGCTCATCGACATGGTCAGCTTCACCGGCTCCACCCGCGCCGGCAAGGCCGTGGCCGCGGCTGCCTCGGGCAACCTCAAGCGCGTGGCGCTTGAGCTCGGCGGCAAGTCGGCCAACATCCTCCTCGACGACCTCGACGACGAGGGCTTCGAGAAGGCCGTGCGCGACGGCATCGGCAAGGCCTACATCAACTCCGGCCAGACCTGCACCGCGCTCACCCGCATGCTCGTGCCGGCCGACCGCCTGGCTGACGCCGAGCGCATCGCCGCCGACGAGGTCGAGTCCAACTACCAGCCCGGCGACCCCTTCGCCGACGGCGTCCGACTCGGCCCGCTGTCGAGCCAGGCCCAGGTCGACCGCGTCCGCAGCTACATCCAGAAGGGCATCGATGAGGGCGCCAAGCTCGTCACCGGCGGCCCCGAGCAGCCGGAGGGCTTCGACAAGGGCTACTTCGTGCGGCCCACGGTGTTCTCCGAGGTGCGCAACGACATGACCATCGCCCAGGAGGAGATCTTCGGACCGGTCCTGTCGATCCTGCCCTACGAGGGTGAGGACTCCGCTGTGCAGATCGCCAACGACTCGCCCTACGGCCTCTCCGGCGGGGTGTGGGGCGCCGACGCTGAGCGGGCCAAGAAGGTCGCCAAGCAGATCCGCACCGGCCAGATCGAGGTCAACGGCGGGGCGTTCAACCCGGCCGCTCCCTTCGGTGGCTACAAGCAGTCGGGCTACGGCCGCGAGTACGGCGTGCACGGCTTCGAGGAGTTCCTCGAGACCAAGAGCATGCAGCTGTAGAGCAAGCCTAGAGCTGCGAGTCGAGGGGCCCAGATGGGCCCCTCGACTCGTTTTCGGAGGAAGTTCTCAGTGTCGCTAGGTTGGGTTCATGGCATCTCTCAAGGATCCGGTTCGGGTTGCTGTCACTGGGGCGGCGGGGCAGATCGGCTACTCGCTGCTGTTCCGGATCGCGTCGGGGTCGATGCTCGGACCCGACCAGCCGGTGATCCTGCAGATGCTGGAGATCACCCCTGCCCTCGGAGCGCTCGAGGGCGTGGCCATGGAGCTCGAGGACTGCGCGTTCCCGCTCCTGGCCGGCATGGTGAAGACCGACGACGCCGACACGGCGTTCGGCGACGCCGACGTAGCTCTGCTCGTCGGCGCCATGCCCCGCAAGGAGGGGATGGAGCGGGCCGACCTGCTGGGCGCCAACGGCGGCATCTTCAAGCCCCAGGGCGAGGCGCTGAGCCGCAGCGCGAAGCGCGACGTGAAGGTCCTCGTGGTGGGCAACCCCGCCAACACGAACGCCCTGATCGCGATGAGCAACGCCGCGGACCTCGATCCGAGCCGGTTCACGGCCATGATGCGCCTCGACCACAACCGGGCCATCGCCCAGCTGGCAGCCAAGGCCGGGGTCCACGGCAACGACGTCACCAAGATGACGATCTGGGGCAACCACTCCGCCACCCAGTACCCCGACGTGCTCCACGCCGAGGTCGGCGGCAAGCCGGCGTTCGCGGCGGCGGGCAGCGACCAGGCCTGGCTCGAAGGTGAGTTCATCCCCACGATCCAGCAGCGTGGCGCCGCCATCATCAAGGCCCGCGGCCTGTCGTCGGCCGCTTCCGCCGCCAATGCCGCCGTCGACCACATCCGCTCGTGGAGCCTCGGAACCCCCGAGGGCGACTGGGTGTCGATGGGCGTGCCCAGCGACGGCAGCTACGGCGTGCCCGAGGGCATCATCGCCGGCTTCCCGTGCACCTGCACCGACGGTCGCTACGAGATCGTCCAAGGCCTCGAGATCGACGAGTTCAGCCGCACCCGCATCGACAAGACCGTCGCCGAGCTCACCGAAGAGCGCGACGCCGTGAAGGCCCAGGGCCTCATCTAGCCGCTAGCGCTCGGTCGGCGCGCCGGCGAGCTACTTCAGGAACTTCGAGGTGGTGTTGTCGGCGAGGACCTTGCCGCCGGTCTGGCAGGTCGGGCAGTACGCGACCGTGTAGCGGGAGTACTCGACGGTGCGGACCGCGTCACCGCACACCGGACAGTGCTCGCCTGCTCGGTTGTGCACGTTGGAAGGTCGCTCCTTCGACGAGCTCATGTCGTCGCGGCCGCGCTCGTGGGCCAGCCCTTCGTTCACGCACACCTGGATCGCCTCGACGAGCTGCTTGACGTCGTCGCGGTCGAGCTTGGCCGTGTTGGCGAAGGGAGACAGGCGGGCCCGGTGGCAGATCTCGTTGGCGAGCAGGCGACCGAGCCCCGCCACGATCCGCTGGTCGCGCAGGAAGCCGTGGAGGCGCATGGGGTGGGCGGCGAGGAGGGTGCCGAGCGCGTCGGCGTCGAGCACCTCGGCATCCGGGCCGAGCCCGGTGATGGGCTCCTGCGTCTCCGGGTCGCCCTCGACCACCCAGACCCCGGCCTTGCGCTCGGTGCCCGCCTCGGTGAGCAGGAGCGCTCTCCCGTCGGCGAACACCCAGCGGGCCTGACCGTTGCGGGGCTTGGCGGCCTGCTTATCGTCAACCCGCAGGCGCCCTCCCTGCATCAGGTGCACCACGAAGGTGACGGTGCCGAAGTCGAGCAGCAGGTGCTTGCCGCGCCGGCCCACGAAGACCAGCGCCTGTCCGACCGCCTCCTCCGGACCGGGCGACGCTGTCTTCAGCACCGTGAACGCGAGGGGGACGAAGCGCTCTAGGACCGCTCCGGCGAAGGCGGTGTCGAGCCGCTCGGCGTGGGCTTGGATCTCGGGCAGCTCAGGCATCGGCTCTCACCAGGTGGTCGTGGCCCGGGCCGACGCGAGGATGTCGTCGAGCGAGCCGAGGTCGCGGGCGCGGGCCAGAACGGTACGCAGGTCGCCGGCCACTCGGAGGCGCCCGGCCATGAAGGCGGCTTGGGCAGGAAGCCGGCCGGAGGCGATGTCAGCTGCGGTCTCACGGTCTTGCGTGAAGGTGATGTCGGCGTCCTCAGCCCGTCCCGCGGCGACCTCGACCTTTCCGTCGCGAAGGCGCAGCGCGTAGGTGACGTCGTCGGAGCCGCCTTGCCCCACGACCACCTGCTGGACCACGAGATCGACCTCAGGGTCGATGGTCGTGCCCGCGGCTGCCATCGCCAGATCGTCGATCCACTGCTCGGAGAGGAACTGCGCCACGGCGCCGAACCTACCTCCGCCTCCCCCGAACGACGGCCACGCAGCGCGCGAACGGGGCTAGTGCCGAGCGTCACAGACGACTACTCTCAGCGCGAGGGAGAAGGGCGGAAGTACATGGGCAAGCTTCGAGCTCGCGCTTGCGCGGTGCTGGCGATCGTCATGGTCGCGGGTCTGTTCGCGTCTGCGAGTGGGTCGGCGGCGCCGATCGAGTACTCGACCACGCCGCTGACGACCGGTTGGAGCACCAACGGCACCGTCCTGGCGGTGCAGGTGGTGGGCGACACGGTCTACGCGGGAGGTGCGTTCACCTCAGTGCGTCCCTCGTCGGGGGGTGCGTCCGTGGCCCGGTCGAACCTCGCTGCGTTCGACGTGCACACCGGGGCGCTGCTGCCCGGCTTCTCAGCCAGCTTCGACGGCGAGGTGCGGACGCTCGAATCCGACGGTCAGCGCCTCTTCGTGGGTGGCTCGTTCGGTCGGGTGAACGGAGTGTCGCGCGGTCGGGTGGCTGCGCTGGAGCTCACGTCGGGCAGCGTCCTGGCCGGGTTCCGGGCCGATGCGGGCGGTCACGTCTACGACCTCGAGGTGGCGGGATCGCGCCTCTACGTCGGCGGCACCTTCTCGACCATCAACGGCCAGTCGCGCCGTCGCATGGCCGCTGTCGACGCCGCGACGGGAGCCGTCGACACCGGGTTCCGTCCCGACCCCGACGGCAACGTTCGCGGCATCGCCGCATCCCCGGACGGCGCAACCGTCTACGTCGGCGGCCAGTTCGGCTCGATCGGGGGCGGCAGCCGTCGCTACCTGGCGCCCGTCTCAGCGAGCACAGGTGCTCTCTTGCCGCTCTCGTTCCAGCACTCCCACTACGGCCGGGTGATCGATCTCGACATCTCGCCCACCGGCGGGCAGATCGTCGCCGCACTCGGTGACCTCGAGAACGCAGCCATCGCCTGGGACACCCTCACCGGCCAGCGGGAGTGGGTCCAGGTGGCCGACGGCGACACCCAGGCGGTTCGCTACCACGAGGGAAACGTCTACTTCGGGTTCCACGAGGGCTTCGGAGGGAGCACCGCTGTGCGCGTGCTGGCCGCCGATGCCGACACCGGGGCGCTCGAGCCGGCGTTCCGGCCGGCCGTCAACACCTTCTTCGGCGTCTGGGCGATCGCCGGGCACCGCGATGCGGTCGTGCTCGGCGGCGAGTTCACGACAGTGGACGGTCGACCGAGCCAGGGCATCGCCATCCTCCCGCGGATCGGGGGAACCGAGCCGCCGCCCGATGATCCGCCCCCGCCGGACGACCCTCCGCCTCCGGACGACCCGCCCCCTCCCGGTGAGACGGGCACCGTCGCCCTCGTGGCGCAGGGCGCTGTGTGGCGCTACACGGAGGACGGCGTGGAGCGGGGCACCGCGTGGAAGGAGCCCGGCTACGACGACGCCGCGTGGCCCAGCGGCCCCGCCCAGCTCGGATACGGCGACGGCGACGAGGCCACCGTGATCTCTCGAGGCGGACCCACCGCAGCGGAGCGCCACATGAGCCACTACCTGCGTCGCTCGTTCACGGTTGCCGACGCCTCGGCTGTCACCTCGCTGAACCTCGACCTGCTGCGGGATGACGGTGTCGTCGTCTACCTGAACGGCACCGAGGTGCTTCGCGACAACATGCCAACCGGGCAGATCACGTCGGGCACGTACCCGACCGGCGGAGTGTGGGGGGCCGGCGAGCAGGCGGTCGTCGCCCATCCCGTTCCTGCGAGCCTGCTCGTCGACGGCAACAACGTCCTGGCGGTGTCGCTGCACAACGAGAGCCGCTCCTCCAGCGACATCAGCTTCGACGCCGCGCTCACCGCCGAGGTGTCGAGCTCGACGCCGCCGCCGGACGATCCGCCGCCGCCCGACGATCCGCCCCCGCCCGACGATCCGCCCCCGGACGATCCGCCGCCCACCGAGCCGGTCGACGAGACGATCGTCGCCCGCGGGGCTATGTGGCGCTACACCGCCGACGGCATCGAGCGCGGCCCGGCCTGGTACTCACCTGGCTACGACGACAGCTCTTGGCTCTCCGGTGCGGCACAGCTCGGCTACGGCGAGGGCGACGAGGCCACCGAGGTGTTCCGGGGCGGTCCGACCACCGGCGATCGCTTCCTCAGCCATCAGCTGCGCCACACGTTCACCGTCACCAGCGCGGGAACCGTGACGGGCCTCACCCTCGACCTGATGCGAGACGACGGCGCGATCGTCTACCTCAACGGCGTCGAGGTGGTCCGCACCAACCTGCCGCCTGGCGTCATCACTGTCGGCACCTATGCCAGCGCCGGTGTCTGGGGAGCCGAGGAGCAGACCTACAGCACGTTCGACGTCCCGGCCGGCCTGCTGGTCGAGGGCACCAACGTCCTGGCGGTCTCGGTCCACAACGAGAGCCGGTCGTCCAGCGACCTCAGCTTCGACGCATCGCTGGTTGCCCATCGCTGACGGTCGGGCGCCTTCCCGCAAGGTGCCATGCTCGGGCTCATGACAGACGAGATCCTGACCCCTGCTGACGAGCTCGCCCACGAGCCCGGCCCTGGGCGCCTGTGGCAGGAGTCGTGGTACCTCGACTTCACGAACCGCGAGGGAACGCTCGGCGGCTACGTCCGGCTGGGCCTGCAGCCGAACCAGGGCGTGGCCTGGTACTGGGCGTGCCTGGTGGGGGAGGGGCGCCCGCTGGTGACGGTCATCGACCACGACGTCCCGATCCCAAAGGCGCCGTCGCTGGAGGTGCGCACCGAGGGCCTGTGGGCGGACCACACGGTCGAGACGCCCTTCGAGCACATGACGCTCGGCGTGGAGTCGTTCGCCGTCGCGGTCGACGATCCGGCCGACGTCTACGGCGACCTCCGCGGCGAGCGCATCCCGTTCGGGTTCGACCTCGAGTGGGAGACCGACGGCTCCGTGTACCCCTGGATCGGTTCCAGCCGGTACGAGATCCCCTGCCACGTGCACGGCGAGATCCTCGTCGGAGACGAGCGGATCGACTTCGACGGGATCGGCCAGCGCGACCACAGCTGGGGCGAGCGCGACTGGTGGAGCCTCGGCTGGGTCTGGACCGCTGGAGCCCTCGACGACGGCACCCGCTTCCACACCACCCGCATCCGCGTGCCGGGGCTGGAGGCGTTCGCCCCGGGCTACGTGCAGCCCCCCGGCGGCACTCCCCAGCAGATCGAGGCCTGCACGGCGGAGGAGGTGCTCGGCGAGCACGGCTTCCCCACCGAGGGCCGGCTGATGTGCGGCGAGCTCGAGATGGCGATCGAGCCGGTCAGCTTCGCGCCGATCCACCTCGTGGACGACGACGGCTCCGGCCCCCGCCATGCCCGCTTCCCGCGGGCCCTGTGCCGCTTCGAGACCACCGACGGCCGCCGCGGCGTCGGCTGGACCGAGTGGAACCAGCCCTGAGTCAGCCCCGACCCCAAGATCTGTGGGCGCCAGAGCACGCATAGCGTGCCTGTGCGCCCACAGATCTCGTCAGTGCCGCACGCTTTGGACCTTGCGGTAGACGAGCCAGAGCAGGGCCAGGGCGAGGGCGGCCACCACCATGTAGCTGAGCGGCTTGATCCAGCTCTCGACCTGCTCCCAGCGGTTGCCGAGCTGGTACCCGGCGCCGATGAAGATGGCGTTCCACACGCCGCTGCCGAGCGCGGTCAGGGCGGTGAAGCGGATCAGCGGCATGCGCTCCAGGCCGGCGGGGACCGACACGATGCTGCGCACGAGCGGGATGCACCGTCCGAAGAGGATCACCTGGTCACCGAAGCGGTCCATGAACTTGTCGCCCCGCGCGAGGTCCGCCGCGCTGAACAGCGGGAACCAGCGCTTGCCCGCCAGCCAGTAGAGGCGGTCGTAGCCGACCATGGCGCCGATGCCGTAGAGCACCCAGGCTCCGACCAGCGCGCCGAGGGTGGCGAAGAGCCAGGCGGCCACCACGTTCACGTCGCCCTGGGAGGCGCTGAACCCGGCGAAGGGCAGGATCACCTCGGATGGGATCGGGGGGAACGCGGTCTCCAGCGCCACCAGCGCGCCGACGCCGGGAGCGCCGATGCGCTCGATGACGTCGACGACCCATCCGGCGAGCCCGCCGAGGTCTTCGTTGGCCAAGGTGCTCGTCAGCTCTGGCCGGCGAGCTTGCGGTTCTTCAGCTGGGCCTTGGCGTAGTCACGGTTCATGTAGGCGATGAAGTCGATCGAGATCTCCTTCGGGCACGCCTCCTGGCACTCACCGTGGTTGGTGCAGGAACCGAAGAACTCCTCCATGGTGTCGACCATGGCGGTGACCCGCTTGTAGCGCTCGGCCTGGCCCTGCGGGAGCAGGTTGAGGTGGTTGGCCTTGGCGGCGGTGAAGAGCTGCGCGGCACTGTTGGGGCAGGCGGCGACGCAGGCACCGCAGCCGATGCACGCCGCGGCGTCCATGGCCGAGTCGGCCGCCTCCTTGGCCACGGGGATGAGGTTGGCGTCGGGCGCCGAGCCCGTGGGGGCGGTGATGTAGCCGCCGGCCTCGACGATGCGGTCGAACGGGGACCGGTCGACGATGAGGTCGCGCAGCACGGGGAAGGCGGCCGCACGCCAGGGCTCGACGTGGATGTCCTCGCCGTCGCGGAACATGCGCATGTGCAGCTGGCAGGCGGCGGTGCCCTTCTGGGGACCGTGGGCCTGGCCGTTGATCATCATCCCGCAGGATCCGCAGATGCCCTCGCGGCAGTCGTGCTCGAAGGCGATCGGATCCCGGCCCTCGGCGTTGAGGCGCTCGTTCACGATGTCGAGCATCTCGAGGAAGCTCATCTCTTCGCTGATGCCGGGGACGTCGATGGTCTCCATCGCGCCGGGGGCGGAGGGGCCGGCCTGACGCCAGACGTGGAGCTTCACGTGCATTTCAGGACCTCTACTTGTACGAGCGCTGGGTCAGGTGGACGGTGTCGAAGGAGAGCGGCTCCGTGTGCATCGTCGAGGAGCTCGGATCGCCGCCCCACTCCCACGCGGACACGTGGGCGAAGCGGTCGTCGTCGCGCAGGGCCTCACCTTCGGGGGTCTGGCTCTCCTCGCGGAAGTGGCCGCCGCAGGACTCCTCGCGGGTCAGCGCGTCGCGCACCATGAGCTCGCTGAGCTCGAAGAAGTCGGCGACGCGGCCGGCCCGCTCGAGGCTCTGGTTCATGGGACCGTCGCCGAGGACGCGGAGGTTCTTCCAGAACTCGTCGCGCAGGGCTGGGATCTCGGAGAGCGCCTTCTCGAGGCCGGCACGGTTGCGAGCCATGCCGCAGTGCTCCCACATGATCTTGCCGAGCTCGCGGTGGTAGTGGTCGACCGACTGCGTGCCACCGATCGACAGGAACCGCTTCACGCGGTCGTCGACCTCGCGCTCCGCCTCGGCGAACGCCGGGTCGTCGACCGGGACGGCGGCGGTGCCGAGCTTGTCCGCCAGGTAGTTGGCCAGCGTGTAGCTGACGACGAAGTACCCGTCGGCCAAGCCCTGCATCAGCGCCGAGGCGCCGAGGCGGTTCGCGCCGTGGTCGGAGAAGTTGGCCTCGCCGAGCACGAACAGGCCGGGCACGTTCGACATCAGGTGGTAGTCCACCCAGAGGCCGCCCATCGTGTAGTGCACGGCCGGGTAGATGCGCATAGGGACCTTCATCGGGTCCTCGTCGGTGATGCGCTGGTACATGTCGAAGAGGTTGCCGTAGCGCTCGTAGATGGTCGCCGAGCCGAGGCGGCTGATGGCGTCCGCGAAGTCGAGGTAGACGCCGTTCTTGAGCGGGCCGACGCCCTTGCCCTCGTCGACCATCGTCTTCGCGT
Organism: Acidimicrobiales bacterium; assembly: GCA_036570385.1. GTDB lineage: Bacteria > Actinomycetota > Acidimicrobiia > Acidimicrobiales > VFJN01 > VFJN01. Next base: position 10,514 of record DATCYI010000210.1, read on the forward strand.
TGCGGGAGGCGACGTCGCGCGGCACGAGGTTGCCGAACGCCGGGTACTTCCGCTCGAGGAAGTAGTCGCGGTCGGCGTCGGGGATCTGGTCGGGGGAGCGGGTGTCGTCGCCGTTCTTCGGAACCCAGATGCGCCCGTCGTTGCGGAGCGACTCCGACATCAGCGTGAGCTTCGACTGGAACTCGTCGGAGGCCGGGATGCAGGTCGGGTGGATCTGCGTGTAGCAGGGGTTGGCGAAGAGGGCGCCGCGCCGGTGGGCCCGCCAGGACGCCGACGCGTTGGAGTACTTGGCGTTGGTCGACAGGTAGAAGACGTTGCCGTAGCCGCCGGTGCAGAGGAGCACGGCGTGCGCGCTGTGGCGGCTCACGTGGCCGGTGACGAGGTCGCGCACGATGACGCCGCTGGCCACGCCGTCCTTCACGACGAGGTCGAGCATCTCCGAGCGGGTGTGCAGCTCGACGTTGCCGAGGCCCACCTGCTTCATCATCTGCTGGTAGGCGCCGAGCAGCAGCTGCTGGCCGGTCTGTCCCCGCGCGTAGAAGGTGCGCGACACCTGCGCGCCGCCGAAGGAGCGGTTGTCGAGCAGGCCGCCGTACTCGCGGGCGAAGGGCACGCCCTGGGCGACCATCTGGTCGATGATGTCGACAGACACCTCGGCCAGGCGGTGCACGTTGGCCTCGCGGCTGCGGAAGTCGCCGCCCTTGACGGTGTCGTAGAAGAGCCGGTGGACGGAGTCGCCGTCGGCCTTGTAGTTCTTCGCCGCGTTGATGCCGCCCTGGGCCGCGATCGAGTGCGCCCGGCGGGGGCTGTCGTGGTACGTGATGACCTTGACCTTGTAGCCCTGCTCGCCGAGCGTGGCTGCGGCCGAGGCGCCGGCGAGGCCGGAGCCGATGACGATGACCTCGAACTTGCGCCGGTTGTGCGGCGCCACGAGCTTCATGTCGAACTTGTGCTGCGTCCACTTGTCGGCGATGTCGCCGGCAGGGACGTTGCTGTTCAGCTCACCGATCATCAGTGATCAGCCTCCTCGTACTCGGTGCAGCTGACGATCACGTCGCCATCCATCACGCAGTCGACGTTGTCCTCGGCGTCGACGATGCCGGTCAGCACCGACACCGGGAACATGATGTTGACGACCGTTACCAGCGCGGCGAAGCCGATGGCGAAGCTCTTGCGCCACGAGTTCCACTTCGGGTTGTTGAGGCCCAGGCTCTGGAACATCGACCACGCACCGTGGAAGAGGTGGAGGCCGAGAGCGAGGTTGGCGACGATGTAGATGATCGCCACCGGCGGCCGGCTGAAGGTGGCCACGAAGTTCCGGTAGACGTCACCCCGCACGAAGTCGGGGTTCACCGTGCCCCAGGTGAGGTCGGCGAGGTGGAACAGGACGAAGAGACCGATGATGACGCCCGACCAGCGCATCGTTCGGCTGGCTGCAGTGGCGGCCTGCCAGTCGCGAGACTGCTTGTAGCCACCAGCGTTGGCCCGCCGGTTCATGCGGGTGAGGCTGTAGGCCGAGTGGATGTGCAGCACGAACGCCACGATGATGCCCGTGCGGAGGAGCCAGAGGCCCCAGGTGCGGGGGAGGAGGGGCACGAGCAGCTCGCGGAGGAACTCGCCGTAGTGGTTGAACGACTCGGCACCGAAGTACACCTTCAGGTTGCCGAAGGCGTGGAAGAACACGAAGCCCATGATCATGAGCCCGGTGACCGCCATCACCCACTTCTTGCCGATTCCGGAGCGGTAGAACTCCACCGGCCAGGGCGCCCGCCGCTTGGGTCGGGGGTGCACCGGAGTGACACCCGGGCGTTCCATCGTCGTCGCCATCGCTCGATCAGCCTCCACGAGCCGATTCCATTCGCTGTCGGAGCGAACCTACTCCGCGCCTCGAACCCGCCGGTAAATGCGGGGCTAGGTCGCGGCGGCGCTCGGCGTGAGGCGAGCGGTGTAGAGGTTGGTGATCGCGTCGACCGAGGGGTCGGGGCGGCAGGCCAGCTCCAGGGTGAGGTCGCCCTCGGCTTCGGGGACGACCAGCTGCACGGTGCCGACGCGCACGCAGCTGTCGGCGGGGATGTCGCCGCTCCAGCGCCACGTCCGCTCGCCGCCGGACCAGGCCAGTCGTGCCGTCACCTCGGCGGCGGCGATGTCGTGGCGGAGGTCGCTGACCACGTGCACGTCGAGGGCGTGGGCGTCGCCCGGCCCGACCTCCGCTGGCAGGCGGTCGGCCACGACGATCACCGGCGCGCACGCTTCGCGCAGTGCGGCGTAGCCGGCCTTGGGAGCGCGATCGTGGCCGAGCACCGACCACGTCACAGCGGGGTGCCCGTCCGCGAAGCAGAACTGCGCGAAGCCTCCGGTGGGGCGGTACTTCAGACGACGGAGCACCTCGATCTGCCGGCGCAGGAGGTGGGCCTGGTAGCGCTGGGTGGCGTCGCGCCACGACTCGAAGGTGGTGTGCTCGGCGGGCGGGACGACGCGATCGAACACGGCCTTCTGCAGCGCGTGCGTGTGGCCGAGGCGCTCCCAGTCGAGGTCGGGCCAGCGCTCGGGCTCGCAGAACTCGGCGTCTTCGGGGACGGCCTGCGCTCCGAGCTCGCTGACGAAGCGACCCATGCGCGGCATGGCGCGGAGGAACCCTGAGAGCTCGCGCTCGTCGCCGTGGTACCAGCCGAAGTAGAGGTGGCTGTCGGTGCCATCGAGCAGAGGCGGGTGGGGGAGCACGCCGGAGTGGGCGATCACGGGTCGGGTGCCGTCGGCCTTCTCGAGCGCTCGCTTCACCGACCGGTCGAGCACGGTCTTGTTCCAGGTGGGGAGCTCCTGGGCAACGAGGTAGCGCCGGCCCATCTTGCGCAGCGCCTTCGGCTCGGCCCACATGCCCGGGTCGTTCTCGACCGCCATGGGCTCGTTGTGGCCGCACCAGATCGCCAGCGACGGGTGGTGGCCGAGCAGGTCTACCGCGGCGGTGGCCTGCTGGACGGCCTGCTTGCGGATGCCTCTGGCGTAGCCCCACTGGAGCGGCAGGTCCTGCCAGATGAGCAGGCCCCGCTCGTCCGCCGCGTCGTAGAGCTCGGGCCGGGAGATGTGGCCGTGGATGCGCAGCAGGTCGAGGTTGGCGTCGAGGGCCAGGTCGACGTCGCGCGCGAGGTCTTCGGCGGTCGCCTCGGCCAGCTGCATGCGGGCCGGTCCCTGGTTCGCACCCTTGAGGAACAGCCGCTCACCGTTGATCGACGTCGTCCACGCTCGCATCCGGACCACGCGCAGGCCGGTTCGGAGGCGTCGCTCGTCGGAGATGGCGGAGCCGTCGTCGTCCCCCAGGCGCACCGTCACCGAGAGGTCGTGCATCGTCGGGTCGCCCAGGGCGCGCGGCCACCACAGCTCCGGCTGCTCCACCACGAGCGTCCACTCGACCTCGTTGGCGCCGTCGGCGAGGGGCTGCTCGAGCTCGCGGTCGACGCCGCCCAGCTCGGTGCGCAGGGTCACCGTGCGCGCGCCGTCGCTGTCGAGGGTGGCCCG
>DATCYI010000211.1:0-1531 GCA_036570385.1 Acidimicrobiales bacterium
CCGTGCCAGAGCCGGCCGCGAGCTGCGGCCACCACCACGAGCACCGTCGCCCCCGCCACGCTGCGGGACGCGCCGACGGCGATGCTGCTCGCACCGTCGGGACCGAGCGCCTGTGCGGTGCCCGTCGTGCCCCAGAGCGCAGCTGCCGCCATCACGAACAGGGAGGGCGGGATCGCCGGTCGAGCGGTCTTCAACTGGGCCACGGCTGGCCTGCAGCGCACAGGTTCCAGGCGGCCAGCACGGCGAGAACTGTAGGACCAGGCGGTGCCGTCGCGGTCGCTCCGCCGCAACGGGTTCGCCGTCGTGCCCGGAACCCTGTGAGCATGTACGGGTGCTGCAAGCCCGCGAGCTAGCGATCGAAGTCGGCGGCTCCGTCATCCTCGACGGGGTCAGCTTCACTATCCGCGCCCGCGACAAGGTCGGCCTCGTGGGCCGCAACGGCGCCGGCAAGACCAGCCTGCTCAAGGTGCTCGGTGGCGCCGACTCGCCCTTCGCCGGCGTAGTCAACCGCAGCGGCGGGCTCGGCTACCTGCCCCAGGACCCGAAGCTCGACAGCGTCGACGAGGCCACCCCGGCGGTGCGCCACATCCTCTCCGGGCGCGGGTTCGACGAGGCGATGACCCGCATCGAGAAGCTGCGCCTGCAGATGGAGGAGGACCCCTCGGAGCGGGCCGTGTCCCGCTTCACCCGGGCCGAGGAGCAGTTCCGGGTCGATGGGGGCTACTCCGCCGAGAGCGAGGCCCGGCGCATCGCGTCCGGCCTCGGGCTCGAGGCCGACCGCCTCGACCTGCCGATCAGCGCCCTCTCCGGTGGTCAGCGTCGCCGGGTGGAGATCGCCAGGATCCTCTTCGCCGGCAGCGACGTCCTCCTGCTCGACGAGCCCACGAACCACCTCGACAGCGACGCCAAGGAGTGGCTCCTCGGCTTCATGGCGGCGTACCGCGGCGCGCTGCTCGTCATCAGCCACGACCTCGACCTGCTCGACGAAGCCATCACCCGGGTGCTCCACCTCGATCGCTACGACGACGAGAGCGTCGGCACGATGGTCGAGTACAAGGGCACCTACACGCAGTACGTCTCGTCGCGGGAGAAGGACGAGGTGCGCCTGGCCAAGATGGCCCAGCGCCAGGCCAAGGAGATCGACCGGCTCCAGACCATCGTCGACCGCTTCGGGGCGAAGGCCTCGAAGGCCTCGATGGCCCACAGCATCGAGAAGCGGATCGACCGCATGGCCGCCGGTGCCGTCGACGCGCCGAAGGCCAACCGGTCCGTCCACGTCCGGTTCCCGCCGCCTCCTGCGCCGGGGCGCACGGTCCTCGAGGCCGCCGACCTGGCGGTGCGCTATGGGCAGCTCGAGGTGTTCCGCGGCGTCGACTTCGCGATGGAGCGCGGCGAGCGGCTGCTCATCATGGGCCTCAACGGCGCGGGCAAGACGAGCCTGCTCAAGGTGCTCGCCGGCGAGCGGTCACCCGACGAGGGCAGCTTCCGCTTCGGTCACAACGTCGTGGCCGGCTACTACGCGCAGGAGCAC
>DATCYI010000212.1:0-2130 GCA_036570385.1 Acidimicrobiales bacterium
CCCGCCTGGTCAAGGAGCTCGTCGATGACGCCCCCGACGGCACCATCGTGCTGGCCGGCCAGGCCGACCCGGGCACCGTCGGTCGTCCCATGGAGCTCTTCCTCGACACCCTTCGCAACGCGGGCGTCACGATGGACGACGAGCACCTCGCGGTGGTGCAGGACCCCACCCGCTCGGTCGAGGACAGGGTGCGAGCAGCCGTCGACCTGGTGGCGTGCCTCACCGAGGGCAGCGACGGGCTGATCGTGTTCGAGGACCTCCACTGGGCCGACGCCGAGAGCCTCACCGTGCTCGAGCACCTCGCCGATCCGACCCACGGCCGCCTGGTGCTGGTCGGCACCTACCGCCCTGACGGGCTCTCCCGGCGCCACCCCGCCGGGGAGCTGCTGCCCCGGCTCGAGCGTCGCCACGCCGTGTGCCACGTGCACCTCGGCCGACTGAGCCCGGCCGAGGTGAGCGCGTTCCTGGCCGCCGTCCACGACACCGACCCGTCGTACCGCACCGTCGAGGCCCTGCACACCCGCACCGGTGGCAATCCCTTCTTCCTCGAGGAGCTGGTGGCCAGCGCGCAGCACCGCTCCCCGGCCGAGCTCGAATCGGCCCCGCTGCCGTGGACCGTCGCCGAGCTGGTGGCGTCCCAGGTCGAGGACCTCGCCGAAGACGTCCGCGACATGGTGGCCGCCGCTGCGGTGCTCGGTCGCCGCGTCACCTTCGACCTGCTCGCCGCGGTCACCGGGGTGCCCGAGGACGACCTGATCGTCTCGCTGCGCGCGGCGGTCGACAGCGGGCTGCTCGTCGAGACCGGTCCCGACGTCTTCAGCTTCCACCACGACCTGGCCCGGGAGGCCGTCGAGTCGGGGCTCCTCGGGCGGCAGCGCCGTCGGCTCCACGAGGCCGCGCTGGAGGCGCTCCGGCACAGCGACACCACCGACCACGTCGCCCTCGCCCACCATGCCCAGGGCGCCGGCAACTACGACGAGATGGTGGCGGCGGCCCGCCGCGGAGCGCGGGAGTCGCTGGCCCTCGGATCGAGCTACCAAGCCCTCCAGCTGGCGGAGATGGGCCTGTCGGAGGCCGACGGCGACCTCGAGCTGCGGTCGCTGGCGACCCGTGCCGCCTGGCTGGCCGACCTGCTCGAAGAGGCCGCCGAGCACGGCGACGAGTGGCTCGACATGGCCCGCCGGCGGAGCGACATCGGCCAGGAGGTGGCAGCGCTTAGCCTGCGCCTTCGGATCGCCTACGACCTCGGCGAGCTCGACGCCATGGCCGTCCACACCGATGCGCTCATCGGCCTCGTCGACCAGCTCGAAGCCGACGAGGAGCGGGCCCGGGCCATGGCCAGCATCGCCCAGTCCTACGGCCTGCGCGACCACGTGGAGCCGGCGCGCGAGTGGGCCGACAAGGCCCTGGCGCTGGCCGAGGCCAACGGCTTCGAAGCGGTACGGCGGGCGGCGATGCTCGAGAAGGGCTCGATGCTCGTCATGGAGCCCTCGACCGCCGGCGAGGGTCGGGCGATCCTCGAGGAGACCGCGTCCGACGCCGAGCTGGTCGGCGACCACGTCGTCGCGGCCCGGGCGCTCGTGAACCTCGCGTGGGAGGCGCGCCAGTCGAGCCGCGTCGACGAGGCCCGCGAGATGGTGCAGAGGATGCGGCTCCACGCGGAAGCGGCCGGGTTCGACTCCCTCGCGAGCCACAGCCGGGTGGAGGCCATCGCGGTGCTGGCGGTGGTCGACGGCGAGCTCGAGAAGGCGATCGAGGTCCTCGACCGGGGTGCGGTCGACGTCCCGCCTCGTGCGGTGGCCCGCAACCGGCGCTGGCTGGCGGTGTTCCGGGCCGGCCTGGCCCTCGAAGCGGGGGACCTGGAGGCGGCCGCCAACCACGTTGCGGACGCCAAGCCGCCGAACGCCCGGGCCCTGGTGGGAGTGCTCGGGCTCGACGTGCACCTGGCTGCCCGCAAGGGTCAGGTGGGCCAGGCCCGGGCCAGCCTGTCCGAGCTGCTCGTCGCCATGGACGTGGAGGGCTTCGCCATCGCCGGGCAGGTGCACGACATCATCTCCGCCGCCCTGCCGGCCGGGATGGCGCCGGCCGAGCTGAGCCCGATGGTCGAGCGGATCGGGATGTTCGCCGGCC
>DATCYI010000213.1:0-1747 GCA_036570385.1 Acidimicrobiales bacterium
GATGGCGATGGCGGGACGACAGGCGTGCCCGCCGACCCCAGCGGCGCAGACCCCGAGGCCAACGGCGCGGCGACCCCACCGGGCTCCGACGCTCAGCCCAACACCAGCGGATCCGCAGCCAGCTCCACACCCACCCCCGAACGAGTAGCCGCAGTCCTGACCCCCCTGAGAACCCTAGAGAGCTAGCCGGGACGCACCTGACCTCCAGGCCGGGGACGTCAGGCGAGGACGAGGCGACCAGCGCGCGCGAGGAGTCGAAGAAGCGCGCGCCGAGGCGCAGCAGCGCTGGGGGTGTGGGGGGTTTCCCCCACACGAGCACCGGAGGGCGGCTCCGCCGCCCCGGAGGTGCACAGCAGCGCGGCCGAAGGCCGCACCGAGAGACTCGGCGTCGAAGCTCCGCTTCGGCGCCGAACGGCGAACGGCGAACGGCGAACGTCAGCGAGCGAGGATGAAGAGCTGTAGGACGGCGGCGCCGAGGATGAGGGCCAGCAGGATGGCCAGGACGATGGTGGTGCCGGGCCTCATTGGGTCCTCCGGGTCGAGAGCGTGACGGGCTGGGACACCCGGGTGGTGGCGGCATCGTCACCCGGTTCGCCGAGGATCACCTCGGTGCCGACCGAGAGCGACAGCTCGGCGGCTGCGGAGCGCTTGCCGAAGCAGATCGCCAGCATGCCGTAGCTGTCGAGCACCAGGCCCAGCTGTCCGTCGGGGATGTCTTGGTAGGTGGTCGACCGCTCGGCGGTGCGGGACTCCTCGCCCCAGCGCAGCTGGACGCGGTCGCCGAGGTGGACGATCTCCTCGGGGTCGAGGTTGAGCTGGCAGTTGCCGAAGCGGTCGACCCAGAGGACCTCCGCGGCGAGGCCGTCGTCGGCATCCCTGGGGATGGGGATCAGGCCGGGCAGGAGGTGCAGGGGGTCGATCGCCGGACCCAGCTCGTCGAGGGCGACGCCGTTGCAGAGGTGCGCGGCAGCGGGAGCGAAGATGTCCCGTCCGGCGAAGGTGGCTCCGGGCGCCGGCAGCTGGAGCTCGGGGTTGGCCAGCTCGACGGCAGCCGTGGCCCCGCCGCTCATGGCCACCGCGGAGGCCAGCAGGCCGTTGTCGGGGCCGACGAGGTAGCTCTGGCCGCCGCCGACCTCGATGGCCACTCCCCGGCGGTCGGTGCCCACGCCGGGATCGACGACGGCGAGGACGACGCCCGGGCACAGGTACTGCGCGGCGCGGCCGAGGGTGAGGGAGCCGGCCCGCACGTCGTACGGCGCGATCTCGTGGGTGAGGTCGATGACCGTGACGTGGGGGGCGATCGAGCGGATCACCGAGTGCACGACGCCGACGAACTCGTCACCGGTGCCGTAGTCGGACAGGAACGTGATCGTGTCGAAGCGAGCGGCCATGGCGGCTCCGACGGTACCGGGACCGATCGAGGAGGCGCCTACCCGGCGTCGCTGAAGCGGCCCTGGAGGTACGCGTCGACGTCGTCCTCCCGGATCCGGTACGACTTGCCGATGCGGGCTGCTCGCAGCTCGCCGGCCTTGATGAGCCGGTAGACGGTCATCGCTGACACTCGAAGCTCTTCGGCGACCTCGGCTGGCGTCAGGAACCGAGAGCGCGCTGATGACGTCGCCATGGAAGGCACCCCTTCTCCGCAGGTGGTGTGCGCAGCGTACGCACCTGTGGCGCCTGTGGCTAGTGGTGCGCCCACCAGTGGTGGTGGGCGCTTCAGCCCTGGCCGAGCTGGCGAGAGCGCTCG
>DATCYI010000214.1:0-13993 GCA_036570385.1 Acidimicrobiales bacterium
GGGCCGGCGTCGGTGGAGATGACCACCTCGTCGCCGACGGCGGCGTCGACGCCGGCGACCTCGAGGTGCAGGCCCAGGACGCGGGTGACCTGGCCGGTGCGCGCCGGGCGGGCAGCGGCGAGCGCGCTGTCGAGGCGCAGCCGGTCGAGGCCCGGCAGAGCGGTGAGGGTCGGGCTCACGCGCTGCCCTCCAGCACTGCGCGCACCCGCTCGAGGGCGGTCTCGATGCGGGCGTCGACGCGGGTCCAACCGGCCTCAGCGAGGCAGTCGCCGACGCCCACGGAGGGGTCGGGCACGATGGTGACCACGCGGCCCGGAGGCACCGAGGTGGCGTCGAAGGTGGCGGCGTCGTCGGGGTTGAGTCGCAGCTTGAGCTCGACGTTGTCGGGGGCGATGGCGATAGCGCGGGCGACCGCGTCTCGTCCGGGATCGGTGGCCAGCACCAGCTCGCGGCCGACGATGGCCTCGGCGAGGGTGAAGGCGGCGCCGGCGGTGACGCGGGCGGCGGCGTCGGCCACGGCCTCCACGCCCGAGAGCGCGTCGGCGACGGCGGCCTCGGAGGCCTGGATGACGCTCTGGAGCCGGGCCTGGTAGGCGGCGGTCAGATCGGCCTCAGCGGCACGAGCCGCGTCGAGACCGGCCTGGTACCCGGCGGCGTAGCCGTCGTCGTATCCCGCGACGCGGCCCTCTTCGACGGCTGCGTCGATGCGGGCCGGGTCGAGGCGGACGAGCCCCGCGGGAGCGAGGTCGAGGTCGAACACGTCGGGTGCGGCCGGAGGCTGCACGGGCGTGTCCGTGTCGCGCAGCACCCGTGAGGGCCTGCGGCGCAGGGCGCTACTCGACGAACTCATCAGCACTCCTGTTGAGCACGAGCTGACCCGACTCCTCGAGGGCACGGATGATCCGCACGATGCCGCCCTGGGCCTCCTCGACCGACTTGAGGCGCACCGGGCCGAGGTTGTCGATCTCCTCGGTGAGGTTCTGAGCGGCGCGGGTCGACATGTTGCGCAGGATGAGGTCCCGGACGTCGGGGCGAACGCCCTTGAGGGCGACCGCGAGGTCCTTGGTGTCGACCTGGCGCAGCACGAGCTGCACGGAGCGGTCGTCGAGCTGCGTGATGTCCTCGAACACGAACATCCGCTGCCGGATCTCGTCCGCGAGCTCCGGGTCGTTCTGCTCGAAGGTCTCGAGGATGAGGCGCTCGGTGCCGCGGTCGGAGCGGTTGAGGATGTCGACGAGCGTCTGCACGCCGCCGACCACCGTCATCTCCGCCGGCTGCAGGACGGACGACAGCTTGCGCTCGAGCACCTGCTCGACGTGCTCGATGACGTCGGGGGTGGTCCGGTCCATCACGGCGAGGCGGTGGGCGACGGAGCGCTGGCGGTCCTCGGGCAGGCCGGAGAGAACCATGGCGGCGCGGTCGGGCGGCATGTGGGCGAGCACGAGGGTGATCGTCTGGGGGTGCTCGTTCTCGATGAAGCTCAGCACCTGGCGGGGGTCGGCGCGGTGGAGGAACTCGAAGGGGAGCTCCATGCGACCCTGGGTCACCCGGTTGAGGATCTCGTCGGCCTGGTCCCGGCCGAGGGTCTCCTCGAGCATCGAGCGGGCGAGCTCCAGGCCACCCGAGGTGATGGAGATGCGCTGGTCGGCCATCCCCCGGAACTCCTCGAGCACCTCGCCGACGCGGGCCGGGTCGATGTTCCGGAGCCGGGCGACCTCGGCCATGATCTCGGCGACCTCGGACTCGCGCATGGAGCGCAGCACCTTGGCCGAGCGCTCCTTGCTCATCTGGAGCAGGAGCACCGCTGCCTTCTGCGGGCCGGTCAGGCCGCCGGGGACGAGCGTGGTCGTGGACATCAGCCCCGCCGATCCGCGAGCCAGCCGCGAAGCACCTGGGCGACCTCGTCGGGCTGCCGGTCGATCAGCTCACCGATCTCGTTGTGCATGACCGCCACCTCGTCGTGGGCCGGCATGAGCTGGTGGCCGTCGGCCCCTTCGAGCTCGAGGCCGAGCTCGTCGTCGAGGTCGATCTCGTCGTCTTCGTCGCCGTCGATCTCCACGCCGGAGCCGAGAGCGAGCGGGTCGAGCGGGATGGCGACGGGGTAGCGGGCCACGGAGGAGCGGCGGGCGCTGCGCCAGGCGAAGAAGAGCACTAGGGCGATGATCCCGACGACGCCGAGCACACGGGCCAGGGAGAGCATCGGGTTGCTGCCCTCGTCGCTCTCAGCCTCGGGGAGGGTCTGGGGGAGTGCGCTCGGATCGAAGGCCACCTGGGTGACCTCGAGCAGGTCGCCCCGCTCGGGGGTGATGCCGGCGGCGGCGGCCACGAGGGTGGACACCTGGCCGACGGGGATGCTGGCGTTCTCGTCGAGCAGGACGGCGACCGAGAGGCGCTGCACCGCGCCGGGAGCGGTCTCGACCTGCTCGGTGACCTTGCCGACGGCGAAGGTGCGCTCGGCCTGAGCCTTCGTGTAGTCGGTGCCGGGGTCCCCGGCGATCGGGGTGGCGTCCGGACCGAGCACGCCGCCAACGGCGCCACCGGCACCGGTGTACGTCTCGTCGGACGTGACCTCGTTGACAACAGGCGCCTGGTCCGGGTCGGCGAAGGTCTCGCTGGTCGTCTGGCGCTTGTCGAAGTCGAGGTCGGCGGTCACCTGCACCCGGGCCCGGCCGGGGCCTGCGATGGGCACGATGAGGTCTTCGATGGAGCGGGCCAGGCTGCGCTCGAACGCCATCTTCTGGGTGGCGCGGGCGTCGCCGGCGGCGGCAGCCACGCCGTCGTCGCCGGGGGCGGCCAGCATGCGGCCGGTCTGGTCGGCGACGGTGACGTCTGAGGACGACAGGCCCTCGACGCTGGAGGAGACGAGGTGCACGATCGACTGCACCTGGCCGGCGCTCAGGGTCTTGTCGCCGCTCGTGTGGATGAGGACGGAGGCGGTGGGGCGGACCTCGTCCTCGGAGAAGAGGTCGTCCTCGGGGAGCACGAGGTGGACGTTGGCGTTCTCGACCCCGTCGATCACCTTGATGGTCTTGACCAGCTCGCCCTCGAGGGCCCGCTGGTAGTCGATCCGCTGCTTGAACTCGGAGGTGGTGATGCCCTGGTCGTCGAGCAGGTCGTAGCCGGGAGCGCCGTCGGCGGGCATGCCCTTGGCGGAGAGATCGAGGCGGGTCTGGTGCACCAGGTCGCGGGACACGAGGATCGTGTCGCTGCCCTCGAGCTTGTAGGAGACGCCCATGGCGTCGAGCTCGGTGGTGACGTTGGCCGCCTCTTCGCTGGGAAGGCCGCTGTAGAGCGGGGCCCAGGTCGGAGCGGCGGCCCACTTCATGAACACCATGCCGCCGACGAGAGCAGCGGCGATGGCCACGAAGAGCATGGTCTTCTGGCCGCGGGTGAAGCCGTTGAACAGGCCGCCGGCGCGGTCCTTCAGCTGGGCGAGATCGATGCCGGCCATCAGAGCGGCATGTTCATGATCGACTGGAAGGCCTCGACCGCCTTGTTGCGCACGGCGACCGTGAGCTCGGTGGCGAGGGAGGCCTCAGCGGCGGCGATGGTGTAGTCGTGGACGTCGGGCAGCTGGCCGGTGGCGGCCTTCGTGGCGAGGACGTCGACGTTGTTGTGCGTGGCCGACAGGTCGTCGAGGGCGCCGACGATGGCGTCGCCGAACCCGTTCGCACCGCCAGCACCAGAGGTGCCGGCGGCGGCGCCGGTGGTGGCGGTGTCGGCAAGGGCCGTCATGGGGGTGAACCCGCTGGCGGCGGCGGCGGCGATCGACTCGATGGGCATCTAGGTCACTTCCCGATCTGGAGGGCGGCGAGGTAGGCGTCACGGGCACGGTCGACCACGGCGAGGTTCGCCTGGTAGCCGCGCTGCGCCTGGATCAGCTGGGTCATCTGGGTGGCCATGTCGATGTCCGGCATGCGGACCATCCCGTCCTCGTCGGCGAGGGGGTGGTCGGGCTGGTGCACGAGGCGGCCCTCGGCGCTGCCGTACTCGATGCCGGCGACCCGGCTGCCGGTGCCGACGCCCGACACGCCGGCTGAGCCGTAGTCGACGGCCTCGGCCACGACGTAGCGGGCCTGGAAGGCGGCCTCGTCGGTGCTGCGGACGGTGTTGAGGTTGGCGAGGTTGTCGCCGATGGCGTCCATCCACGTGCGGAACACGCTGATGCCGTTCGCCATCGTCGACAGCACGGGGAAGGTGGCCATCAGTAGCCCCGTCCGATCGCCGTGCGCAGGAGGGCGAACTTGCTGGAGATGGCCTGCGAGGTCACCTGGTAGCGCAGGTCGGTCTCGATCAGGGCGAGGGTCTCCTCGTCGAGGTTCACGTTGTTGCCGTTCACGCCGGTGGCGGCCATCGAGCGCTCGGTGGTGATCTCGGCGGAGGCGGGGTTGTCACCCGAGAGGGCGGCGCTGAGGCTCGACTCGAAGTCGACGCGGCCGGCCAGGAACTCCGGGGTCTCGAGGTTGGCGATGTTGTCAGCGATCACGCGCTGGCGGGCGGAGAGGCCGTTGAGGGCCACGTGCAAGCCGGCAGTCGTCACATCGGGCATTCAGGTGCTCCCATGAAGATTCGATCTTGGGGGCGCCGCCCAATCCGTGGCAGCTCAGCTCGCGCACTCCGTGCGGGAGCCCTGATCGTCAGCCGCGGGCCTGACCTGAGGAGTTCAGCCGGGAACTTCGCGCGCTGAGCGGTGAACCCGACGTGCAGTGCGGTCGCCTACCGCCACGCGAAGGAGCCCGCCACCAGGGCGGGCTCCTTCGTATCAATCGGACGAGATCGCTACGCCGACTGGTCGAGGTATAGCGGCACGGTGGGGGTCGAGTCGACCATGCTGCCCACCAGCGCCAGCTCCGGTCGGAGGCGGGCCATCACGCCGCGAACCCAGCCCTCGACGGCGGCCAGGCGCTCGCCGGCCTCCCTCGAGCGGGTGGCGTGCTCGATCGTGAGATCGGGCAGCTCTCGGCCGAAGCCGGGCTCTGCGAGCGCGGCGATGGCGGTGGTGGTGCCCTCGACGTCGACGGTCGCGATGCAAGCCTCGGCGTCGTCGAGGATCTTCTCGAGCTCGTCGAGGTACTCGGTCCAGGTGGTCATGCGCTGGCCACGAGCGTTGCCCGCTCGGCCTGCTCGGCGGTGACGATGTCGGCGGCTTCGCGGAAGGCATCGCGCAGCGGCTCGAGGTGCCCACGGCACTCGATCACGATGGCGGCGTCCTTCTGGATGTTGGCCTGCACGAGGCGGGACTCCACGTACGCGTAGAGGGCGGCGAGCCCGTGAGCGCCGGCCCAGGCGTCGGTCCGCAGGCTGGTGCGGAGCTCGAACACGATGTCCTGCGCGTGCAGCATGCGCTCGGAGGCGGTCGCGAGGTCGCCACTGCCGAGGCTGTCCTCGGCGACGGTGAGGTCGAGGATCAGGCGATCCCAGAGCATGGTGAGGAGGCGCTGGGGCGAGGCCGTGGCGAGGCTGTCTGAGAGGTATCGGTCTCGTTGCGGGTTCGTGCCCATCCGTGGGCCTCCTTGTCGATCAGCCATTGTTGGCAGACAGGCCGGACACCTGTCCGGCGAGCCATGTGCTCTGGTTGCGAAGATTGCTCAAGGCGACCTCCATGGCGGTGAACTGCCGCCGCAGAATGGACTCGCGCTTCTCGAGGCGAAGGTCCCACTCCTCGATCTGGCCCGTGAAGTTGCGCGACAGGTTTTCCTTGCCTTGGATCGCCTGCGTGATCAGTCCCGTCGAGCCGTCGCTGGCCAGCTTCACCAGCGCTCCGAACTTTGCTGCAAGTCCGTCGGCCTCATCCGCCACGGTGGCGGCACCTGTGAACAGATTGCTCACACCCTCGGGGTCGGCGGCCAGGGCCTCACCGAACGCCGCCTCGTCGAACGACAGTGTGCCGTTGCGCTCGATGCTGATGCCTACTGAGCTGAGAGTGCTCCCACTGGGCAGTTCACGCATCGTGCTGAAGATCTTTGCCTGGAGGTTGCGGGCCAGCGAGTCACCGACGAGGGGTCCGCCCGTCTTGGCCTCGACGTTGTATATGGAGTTGGCGGCGATGTGTGACAGCGCATTGTTCACTGCGTCGACCATGGCCTTCACCTGCGCGGTCTGGCCGGCCGAGTCGGGCGTCACCTTCAGGGTGATCGGCTTGGACTCGTCCGCTTGCAGCGCGTTGATGCTAACGCCAGGAAGCACGTCGGCGAAGGTGTTGGACGAGTTGACGATCGAGTAGCCCCCCGGCCCGCCCATGAGCAGCTCGGCATCCGAACCGGTCGCCACGACGTCGAAGACCCCGCCCACGCCATCGCCCTGAAACACTTCAAGCCCGACGGGGCTGACGGTGTACGTGCCCACAATGCCAGTATCAGAGGCCGTCAGCTGTAGCCGGTACTGACCGGGTGACACCTGCACGGCGGCGGCCCGCACCCCTGCGTCCGCCTTGTTGATGTTGGCGATGACGGTGGAGAGCGTGCCGTCGCCGACGTCGATGGGGTCCTGAGCAATCCCGCCGACGGTGATCTGGATCGGCTGCGTGGCCACCACATCCTCGAGGGCGACGGCCCTCTCCGAGACGGTGGTATGAGCCTTGGCAAGTGCCTTCACGCTGAAGGTCAGCGACATGGGCTGAGCGCCTGCTCCGACGGTCGCGGTGGCGAAGCTGGTTTGCGAGGTGGTGGCCTTCGTGGAGTTCCAGGTCTCGGCCTTGCCGAGGACCTCAGCCGCCTTGCCGATGGCGTCGAACCGGGTGTTGAGCTCACGGTATGCCGCGGCCACCTTGCCGAACTTGGCTACCGAAGCGACGAGCTTGGCCTGGGGCAGTGCCTCGACCTGCATGAGCGAGCTGATGAGATCGCTGGTGCCCAGACCGCTGATCAGCCCGTCGACGTTCATGCCTGACATGGTCGTGCTCCGTCCTAGTGCTCGGGGGTGGTGATTGTGCCGTGGTACCAGCGAGGGCGGCCCCGGAGGGCCGCCCTCACCGATCAGATGGGCCTGTCAGGTCCGCTGGATCAGCGGAGGAGCGACAGGACGTTCTGCGGAGCCTGGTTGGCCTGAGCCAGCATCGCGGTGCCGGCCTGGGTCAGGATCTGGGCCCGGGTGAAGGACACCATCTCCTGTGCCATGTCGGTGTCCCGGATCCGGGATTCCGACGCGGCCAGGTTCTCTGCCGCCACGGACAGGTTGTTGATGGTGTGCTCGAAACGGTTCTGCAGAGCACCGAGCGTCGCTCGCTCGGACGAAACCGTGGTGATTGCGTCATCGATCAGGCTGATCGCTCCGCTGGCATCGTTCACGAGGGAGAGACCGCCAAGGCTGAGCGCCGAGGTGCTCACCTCGCCGATGGACACGGAGATCGTCTCGCCCGCGTTGGCGCCGACCTGGAACGTGCCGCCGCCGCCCGCGCTGCCGGTATCGGTAGCGGCGGCCGTGAGGCCGGTGAGGGCCGTGAGACCGTCGGACGTACCGGCAGAAACCGTGAGCGCCTCGCCGTCAGCATCGCTGAACGAGACCTTCCACAGGTCGTCACCAAGGTCCTTGACCTCGGCGGTGACCCCGGTCAGTCCGGTAGCCCCGTCGATACCAGCCTGCAGGGCCGCCTGGTACTCGTTGGCGTTGTTGTAGTCACCAGCGGCGACAGTGACCTGGACGGCAGCGTTGCCGTTAGCTGCGAGTCCGAACTGGTTGTTGGTGCCAGCGACGAGGACGCCGGTGACGTCACCGGTGCCGTCGTCAGCGACCGCAGCGTCGCCCCGGACCACGCCGGCGAGGCGTGACGCGTTGGCACCGAAGTTGCCGTCGAGGAGCTTGGTGTTGCCGAACCGAGTGGTATCACCGATGCGGTCGAGCTCCAGCGTGAGCTGGCTGACCTCCTTCTGGGCGGCCTCACGGGCCGTCGTGTCCTGCGAACCGGTGTTGCTCGCCTGGACGGCGAGGTCACGCATGCGCTGGAGGATGCTGTGAACCTCGTTCATCGCGCCTTCAGCGGTCTGCACGACGGAGATGCCGTCCTGGGCGTTGCGGACGGCGACCTTGAGGCCACCGACCTGGGAGCGCAGACCCTCGCTGATGCTGAGGCCGGCGGCGTCGTCAGCGGCCCGGTTGATCCGGAAGCCGGACGAAAGCTTCTCGAGCGACTTGGCCATCTGCCCGTCGGTGACCGACAGGTTCCGGTAGGCGTTCTGAGCAGCGATGTTCTGGTTGATGCGAAGACCCATGATGTCCTCCTTGTAGGGTCAAACTTCGGGTCCCATCCGTGGGGCCCGACGTATGGATCGGCGCCGATCCCTCGGAGTTGAGGAGCTCGGCGATTATTTCTCCGTCAGGCCCTCAGGCGTTGACGGCGACTCGCTCCGCGACACCGGGGGCGTCGGCGGAGATGCGCATCTTGTAGTTCGATGCGGCGGCGACCTCGGCCATGTAGGCAGCGGTGCGCTTGGCAGCGCGGCCCTTCGGCTCTTCAACGGGGGCGCTCTCGGTGTCGAGGGCCGACTCGAGGCCGGCACGCAGCAGCACGAGCGCCTCGGCCCGCATCTGCGACACGCGGGACTCGGTGACCCCGAGGTCGGTGGCGATGTCCTGCATCTGGCGCTCTTCGAAGAAGTACTCCACCACGACCTTGCGCAGGCGCTCGGGGAGGGTGACGACGGCGTCGCGCAGGTAGCCGACCTGCTCGCGCTGGAGCATGCCGTCGAGGGTCTCGTCGCCGTCCGACGCGGTCATCGGGTTGTCGTCCACGTCGGTGAACATGGCGTCGTAGTGCAGCACGGTGGCGCGGTGGACGTCGTCGGTGAGCTTGTTGATCTCGGCCGGCGTCACGCCCATGGCCCAGGCCAGCTCCTTGGGGGTTGCGGGCTCGCCCGTGCGGGCGGCGATCTCGTCGGACACCTCACGCAGGCGCCGGGCGTTGGCCCGCACGGAGCGGGAGGCCCAGTCGCGGCCCCGGAGCTCGTCGAGCAGCGCACCCTGGATGCGGGTGCGGGCGTAGCGCTCGAAGGTCACGCCTCGCTCGGGGTCCCACGACTTGGCCGCCTGGGCCAGGCCGAGCATGCCGGCGGACACGAGGTCGTCTCGCAGCACGTGCCGCGGCACCCGGCCGGCCATGTCGCTCACGGCGTACTGGACGAGCGGCAGCCCGTCCCGCACGAGCTGCTCGACATCACGGTTCGCAACGACGGCGGTGGCGGAGGCGCTGTGCTGGTCACTCATGCACCATGTTTCGGATCGCTGATGGGCCCCGCGAGATCCAACTCGCGGTTGATCCTGCGAGGCCCACCTCCGCCATCGGGATGGCGCGCACTGCATCGATGCGGGCTAGTCACCTAGGCGAGTCATGGTCAGCTCGGGTCAGGGGTGACAGATGCACTAGGTCCATCGGCCCCCTGTCGGGTGGTGGCTCGACTCCGTAGGGTGGTCGCCGACAGCGAGTCTGAAGTCGGGCGATCAGGAACACCACATATGCGAACGGTCATCATCGAGCGATGGGCGATCCTGCGGCTCGGTCTGCGGGCCGTGCTCGGGCACTCCGATCACGTGGTCGTGAACACGACGTCTACCGCGGAAGACGGGATGAACGCCGTCGAAGGCGCCCGTGACCTCCAGCTGGTGATCCTGGGCACGACCGACGACCGCGACATCGTCGACCTCACCGTCCAGGTCGTGTCCGCAGTGCCGGGCGTGCGGGTGCTCGCCCTGGCCGACGGGCTCGACCGGGCCCGCATCGACGGCCTCCTCGGCGTCGGCGCCATGGGCATCCTCGGTCGCCTGGCCGAGGGCAACGAGGTGCTCGAGGCGATCGACCGCATCGCCCGCGGGGAGCGCGTGCTCTCCAACGAGGTGATCAACACGCTCGTCGGCGCCATCGAGGGGCCCGGCGCGCCATCGCTCGATTCGGTCTCGGTGCCCACTGTGCTCACCCCGCGCGAGCGGGAGATCCTCTCCTGGCTGAGCACCGGCGGCACGAACCGCGACATCGCCCGTCAGCTCTTCATAGGTGAGGCCACGGTCAAGAGCCACCTGGCGTCGGCCTACGCCAAGCTCGGGGTCACCAACCGCCGCCAGGCGGTGGCCAAGGGCATGGAGCTCGGGCTGGTCGGCTGGGGCCGCACCGGCTGATCGACCTGGTCGATCTGATCGATCCGTCATGGGCCCAAATACCCATGGCAACCCCTCAAGCCCCGGACCGCGCTGCCGATGGGAGCCGCGAGCCCCGAGGAGGTGCACCCATGCCGATGGGTTTGTCTGAGGCATCGAACATCCTGTGGCGGCAGCGGCACCTTCTGGAGCTGCTGCTGTTCAAGCTCGACGTGGAGCAGACCCTGCTCTCCGCCGGGCGCCTGCGCTGGCTCGCCCGCGCCACGAACGAGGTCGAGATGGTCCTCGACGAGATCCGCCACACCGAGCTCGCTCGCGCCGTCGCCATCGACGCCGTCGCCGAGACGCTCGGGCTGGCCCCTGGCTGCAGCCTCCGCGAGCTCGCCGAGGCCGCGCCCAGCCCCTGGGACGGCATCTTCAACGAGCACCGCACCGCGTTCCTCACCCTGACCGAAGAGGTCTCGATGGTGGCCAACACCAACCGTGAGCTCGTGACCAAGGGCCAGCAGGCCGTGGCCGATGTCCTCGACACCATGAAGGACGCGCCCCGCGACGATCCCTTCGACTCGATGCGTCCCGGCGGCCCCGCCGCCCGGCGGGCCTCGTCGGTGCTCGTGGACGAGGTGGTCTGAGCGTGGGGACCTTCGACGGCCTCAACGTCGGTCTGTCTGCTCTCTACGCCCAGCGTCGAGCCATCGACGTGACTGGTCAGAACATCGCCAACGTCAACACCGACGGGTACTCCCGCCAGCGCGTGAACACGGTGGCCGACGCCGGCCCCAGCACGCCTGCGCTGTTCAGCCGGGCCGACGGCACCGGCCGCGGCGTCCGCAGCGTCGACGTGATCCGCACCCGTGACGACTTCCTCGAGACGCGTGCCCACCAGGAGCACGCCTCCAGCGCCTACCTAGGCCAGCTCCAGACGGTCATGGGGCGCATCGAGCTCGGCTTCGCCGAGCCGTCCGACATCGGCCTCGCCGCGCAGATGGCCGACTTCTGGGCCGGTTGGGACGACGTCGGCCTCAACCCGTCCGATCCCGCCGCCCGGTCGCAGCTCCTCGAGCGGGCCACCACGCTCGCCTCCGGCTTCCAGCAGCTCGATTCCACCCTGGCCGGCCTCGGTGCCTCCTCGGTCGAGCAGCTCCAGGCCACCATCGCCGAGGTCAACGCCACCGCCGGCCGGATCGCCGAGCTCAACGGCACCATCCGCACCGCCGTGTCGTCAGGGCTCAGCCCCAACGACCTGATGGACCAGCGCGACCTGCTGGTCCTCCAGCTGTCCGACCAGGTCGGTGCCACCGCCCGTCCTGGTGCGGACGGGGCGATCGACGTCTACGTCGGGGCGATGGCCATCGTGCGCAGCTCCTCCGTGGAGGAGCTCGCGGTCGAGGTCACGGCCGACGCGGTCACCGGCGAACCGCAGGTCGACGTGGTGTGGAAGGACGACCGCCTCGACGCAACCGTCGGTGGCCGATCCAAGGCCCTCATCGAGACCCACAACGTGATCATCCCCGACCAGCGCGACGCCATCGCCGGCGTCGCCGACGAGCTTCGAGCGGTCGTGAACGGAGTGCACATGGCTGGCTACGACGAGGCCGGCGTGGGCGGCATCGAGTTCTTCGTCGGGGTAGCCGGCCAGCTGACCGTCAACTCCGACATCGTCGACAACCCCAGCCTCATCGCCGCCTCGGGCGTCCCCGGCGGCAAGGTCGACGGCGGGAACGCCCGCAAGATGGCCGAGCAGATCGGGCCCGACACGTCCTACCGCGACGTGGTGGTGCAGCTGGGCGTCGAATCGCAGACGATCACCCGGCGCACCCAGATGCAGCAGACCATCACCGACCAGCTCGACGCCGAGCGCGAGTCGGTCTCCGGTGTGAACATCGATGAGGAGATGACCAACCTGGTGGCCTTCCAGCACGCCTACTCCGCCGCCGCCCGCTTCGTCACCACCGTTGACGAGATGCTCGACACCCTGATCAGGATGGTGTAGCCGTGTCCCTTCGCATCACACAGAAGTCGCTCACGCTGACGACCTCGAAGAACCTCCAGGTGAACCTGTCCGAGATGCAGCGGCTGCAGGATCAGCTCTCGTCGGGCAAGCTCATCAGCAAGCCCTCCGACTCGCCCACCGGCACCGTTTCCGCCCTCAAGCTGCGGGCCGATCTGCGCCGCGGCGAGCAGCTCGAGCGCAACGCCAACGACAGCATCGCCTGGCTCAGCGCCGCCGACTCCACGATGTTCGAGGGGCTCAGCGTGTTCAGCCGGGTGCGCAACCTCGCGCTCCAGGGCATGAACGCCTCGAGCGGGCCCGAGGCCCGGGAGGCGCTGGCCGTGGAGATCGAAGGTCTCCGCGAGCACATGATCGGGGTGGCCAACACCAAGCACCTCGGCCGACCGCTCTTCGGCGGCACCACCGGCACCGATCAGGCCTTCGACCCGAACGGCACCTACATCGGCGACGACGGAGCCATCGAGCGCACCGTCATGGACGGCCTCACCGTGCAGGTGAACGTCACAGGCGAGCAGGTGTTCGGCACCAACGGCAGCAACGTCTTCGACGTCCTCACCGACATCGTCGACAGCCTCCGCAACGACCCCTCGGCCCTCAACGCCAACCTCGAGGCCCTCGACGAGCGTGCCGTAGCCTTCCGGTCTGCCCACGCTCAGGTGGGCGCCCGGTACAACCAGGTGGAGGCCATGCGAGAGCGCACCGAGTCCGCCCGGCTCAACTCCAAGAACGCTCTGGCTGAGGTGGAGTCCATCGACCTACCCGCGACGATCATGGAGCTGAAGCTCCAAGAGGTCGCCTACCAGGCCGCCCTGTCGGCCACCGCCCGCGTGATCCAACCCTCACTACTGGACTTCCTCCGATGACCACTGCAGTTCTCGAAGAGATCGACGCCCTCGTCACCCTCGAGGTGCCCAACGGACTGGTCGGCGTGCCTGAAGCCCAGCGCTTCTCGCTCTCCCGCTGGGGCGGGGACGACAGCCCCTACGCCACCCTCAAGGCGCTCGACGCCGACGGCCTCGAGTTCGTGGTCGTGCCCCCGAGCGTGTTCTTCCCGGACTACGCGCCGGTCGTCGACGACGACCTGGTGCAGCGCCTCGACCTGCACGAGGCCGACGATGCCGTCGTGCTCGTGATCGTGACCATCGGGGATCCGGTGACCACGTCCACCGCCAACCTGCTCGGCCCGATCGTGGTCAACCGCCACACGAACCAGGCCGCCCAGGCCGTGCTCTCACCTGACGAGCACGACCCCCGTCGCCCTCTGGTCGGCTAACTCAGGGCCAGGCCTGTAGGTTGGCGCGGTGCTTGTCCTGACGCGCCGCGGCAACGAGAGCATCATGATCGGTAACGACATCGTCGTGACCGTGCTCGAGGTAAAGGGCGACCAGGTCCGCATCGGCATCCGCGCGCCGCGCTCGGTCGCCGTGCACCGCGAAGAGGTCCTCGCCGAGCTAACCAAGGCCAACCGCGCCGCCGCGAGCCCCGCCGCTGAGGCCCTAGACGCGCTCAACAAGGTCCGCCCCACCGAAACCTGAGCAAGAGCCCTCCAGCCCGAGAGCCCTCGAACCCGAGAGCTCTCCAACCTGCGCCCCAAACCTGCGGCAAACCGCGAGGAATGGCCGCAGGTTGTGTGGGTTGAGCTGGGTTGGCGGTGCCATGGTCGAACCTGCGCCCCAAACCTTCGGTAAACCGCGAAGAATGGCCGCAGGTTCGCTTGGGTTCGGGGCCGCTGGCCGCCCGGAGGGTCGCTTCAGACGAGGTGGAGCGAGCGGCGGAGGAAGTCGAGCTGGAGGAGCAGCAGGTTCTCGGCCACGTCCTCCTGCGATGCCATGTGGGTGACGCCGGTCAGCGGCAGCACCTCGTGGGGCCGGCCGGCGGCCAGCAGCGCGGCCGACA
>DATCYI010000215.1:0-2272 GCA_036570385.1 Acidimicrobiales bacterium
TCCTGCACGGCGACCCCGCCACCCCCGCCCGCATCGGGTTCCTCGCCCTGCTGATCGTGGCCCTGGTCGGCCTGAAGGTCACAGCGAGCTAGGCGCCGGCCGAGCTCTGCACGCCAGACGAAGCCAACCGTTACATGTAGCAGGGTCTCGTGGCTGCGTCACCGGACGGTTCCGGAGTGACCAAGCGGGTGCGCGAGCATCGCCGCCGGCTCCGCGCCCAGGGCCTGAGGCCGGTGCAGATCTGGGTGCCGGACATGCGCTCACCCGAGTTCGAAGCTCACTCGCGTCGTCAGTCCGCCGCCGTGGCTGCCAGCGGGCCCGCAGCAGACGACCAGGCGTTCATCGACGCGCTGAGCCAGGACGACGCTTGAGGCGCGGTGAGGTCTGGACGGCGGCAGCCGGCAGCGGATGCATCGGAAAGCCCCGTCCCGTCGTGATCGTCCAAGACGACCGGTTCGATGCCACCGACTCCGTGACGGTCTGTGCGCTCACCACCGATCCGACCTCGTCGTCGGGGTGCACGCTGCGGACGAGCCCGCGAAGCACCGCTGCTCCGGCTCCGGGTCGAGCCGGATGACTCCAACGGACTGCAAGAGGCGTGCAGCCTCATGGTCGACAAGATCTCCACGGTGCCGCGCCGGAAGCTCGGGCAGCGCATCGGTCGCCTCGGCGACGAGGAGATGGTGCGACTCGGCAGAGCGGCCCTGGTGTTCCTCGGGTTCGCCGGCTGACGTGCCGCCGCCCTAGGGCTAGGCGGGGGTGACGGCGCCTCGGCTGATGAGGAGGTCGAGGGTGCGGGTCAGGAAGGTCGCCATCTGGCCTCGCACCACGGGGTTCTTGGGGGCGAAGGTGCTCGACGTGTTGCCAGCGGCGATGCCGGCGGTGGCGATCTTGTTGATGCTGTCCTCGTGGGCCGAGGACTCGTCGTCGCGGAAGCGGTCGACGCCCGGCGGCAGCGGCGAGCCGGCGATCAGGTCGTGGGCCCGGACGACGATGGTGGCCATCTCGCCGCGGGTGACGGTGGTGTTGGGGTCGTAGTGCTGGCCCCGTCCCTTGACCACGCCGACGGCCGCGAGCTGGTTGATGCTGAGCTCGTGGGCGGAGCCCCAGTCGTCCACGAAGGCGTCGAACGGCTCGGCCGGCAGGGGCTTGCCGCTGGCCTCGATGAGGCGGGCGATGAACGTGGCGAGCTGGGCCCGGGTCATCGGGGCGTTCGGTGCGAACTCGGTCTCGCTGCGGCCGGCGACGAGGTCCCACAGCAGCGCGCAGGCGACGTGCTTGGCGTGGGCGTTGCCCTCGAGGTCGAGGAAGGGCGTGACCAGCGTGCTCTTCGACGGGCACGCGTTGGTGATGCTGCGGATCGGCGTGCTGGGCAGCGGCGGGAGCGCCGGTGCGGGCGGGGGTGCCGACGCCTGGCCGGTGGATCCGCTGATCGCCGGGCCGTCGAGGAAGCGCACGGCGACCCAGAGCTTGCCGTTGGCGTGCACCACGCCCACGCCGACCCGGTTGAAGCGGGACGACATGACGTTGTCGCGGTGGGCCGGCGAGTTCATGAAGGCGTGGTGGAGGCGGGTGGCGTCGTAGCCGACGCCGACGTTCTCGCCGGCGCTCGACCAGCGTGACTCCACCGAGGTGGCGACGGCGGCGAGGTTCGAGTCGTGGGACAGGCGGTCCTGCGCGGCCATCACCGACGACCAGTCGCGGGCGGTCTGGGCCAGGCGGATGTCGAGCACCATGGGCGCCAGTCCGGCGTGACGGCGCTCCTGGTTGAGCAGCGTCAGGAACGTGCCCTCGTCTTCGGCGGGGCTGGCGGCGAGCGCTGCGGCGGTGACGGACTCGGTGGTGGGGGAGCCGGCCGGGGTGGCGGGCAGCACGACCGAGAACAGCAGCGCGCTGAGCGCGGCGCCGGTCAGGAGGCGAAGAGAGCGGTGCGTCGTCCGTGACATCACTGCAGGATCGGCGCGAAACGGCCCAGCCTTGAGCCCGACCCTGCCGAGCCCCATCTAGGGAGCCGCGACCGAAGCCAGGAACGGAAGGGGGCGCCGGCGGTGATCCGCCGGCGCCCCTCTCGGTGCTGCTTCTAGTGACGTGTCGCTGAAGTGACAGCGGCGCCGAGGGCCGGCGACATCCGGCGACTCATCTCAGCGACGCACCACTGGTGGCGGGTCAGGTGCGGCGGACCCGGTGGGTCAGCGTGGCGCCGGCCGCGAGCAGCAGGGCGCCGACGGCGACCAGCTGCACGGTGGGCAGGCCGGTGCGGGGCAGGGCCTGG
>DATCYI010000216.1:0-5509 GCA_036570385.1 Acidimicrobiales bacterium
GAGCCGCTGGCGCCGCTCCTCCAAGGTCGCCCCGTCCACCTCGAGCGTGATGCTGCGCCTCGGGATGTCGATGGTGATGCGGTCGCCGTCCTCCACCAGCGCGATCGACCCGCCGGCGGCGGCCTCGGGCGACACGTGGCCGATCGAGAGGCCCGAGCTGCCACCGGAGAAGCGCCCGTCGGTGATGAGCGCACAGGTCGCGCCGAGGCCGCGGCCCTTGAGGAACGAGGTGGGGTAGAGCATCTCCTGCATCCCTGGACCGCCGCGCGGGCCTTCGTAGCGCACGACGACGACGTCGCCCGCGCGCACTCGGTCCCCGAGGATCGCCGCCACCGCCTCCTCCTGGGACTCCACAACGACGGCTGGACCGGAGAAGGTGAGGCTCGAGTCGTCCACGCCAGCCGTCTTCACGATCGCACCGGCAGGGGCCAGGTTCCCGGTCAGCACGGCGAGCCCGCCATCGACGGAGTGGGCATGGGCGACGTCGCGGATGCATCCTCCCGCTGCGTCGAGGTCGAGCTGCTCCCACCGGCGCGACTGCGAGAACGCCAGCGCGGATCGCTCGCATCCCGGCGCAGCGTGAAACAGCTCGACGGCAGCGGCCGACGGAGACGCGCCGCGCACGTCCCACTCGTCGAGCCACGAGCGCAGGTCCCGCGCGTGCACGCTGTGGACGTCGCGGTTCAGCAACCCAGCCCGATCGAGCTCACCGAGCAGCGCTGGAACGCCGCCGGCGCGGTGGACGTCCTCGACCAGGTGCGGCCCGTTCGGGGCGACCTTGGTCAGGCACGGGACCTTGCGGGAGACGGCGTCGATGTCGGCCAGCCCGAAGTCCAAGCCGGCCTCGTGGGCGGCAGCGAGCAGGTGCAGGACGGTGTTGGTGGAGCCGCCCATCGCTATGTCCAGGGCGATGGCGTTCTCGAACGCCTCGCGAGATGCGATCGCCCGTGGGAGCGCCGATGCGTCGTCCTCGTCGTAGAACCGACGGGCCAGCCCCACGGTCGTGGCACCGGCGCGCTCATATAGGTCCCGGCGGGCGGTGTGGGTGGCGAGGGTCGTGCCGTTGCCGGGCAGCGCGAGGCCGAGGGCCTCGGTGAGGCAGTTCATCGAGTTGGCGGTGAACATGCCCGAGCACGATCCGCAGGTCGGGCAGGCCTGCTCCTCCATCAGGGTCAGGTCGCTGTCCGACACCGACTCCGAGGCGGAGTCGGCGATCACGCTCACGAGGTTGAGGCCGGTCCGCACGGTGCCGTCGACGAGGGTGGCGGTGCCGCCCTCCATGGGCCCGCCGGACACGAACACGGTCGGCACGTCCAGGCGCAGGGCGGCCATGAGCATGCCCGGCGTGATCTTGTCGCAGTTGGAGATGCACACCAGGGCGTCCGCCTGGTGGGCGTTGACCATGTACTCGATCGAGTCTGCGATGAGATCGCGAGACGGCAGCGAGTAGAGCATCCCGGAGTGGCCCATCGCGATGCCGTCGTCGACGGCGATGGTGTTGAACTCCCGCGGGATGCCGCCGGCGGCAGCAACGGCATCGCTCACGATCCGCCCGACCGGCTGAAGGTGGGTGTGGCCAGGCACGAACTCGGCGAAGCTGTTGGCGACTGCGACGATCGGCTTGCCGAAGTCGGATGCGGCGACTCCGGCGGCGCGCAGGAGGGCACGGGCACCGGCCATGTTGCGACCGTTGGTGACGACGTGGGAGCGGAGCGATGGCATCTCCCGATTGGGCCACGCCATCGCGCCTGTAGGGAAGACGCCGCCACTACTAGTACTGAGAGCAATAGGGTTCCCGGCGGTGAGCAACGACGATCGGCGCAAGGAGCTGGGCGCCTTCCTGCGGAAGCGCCGAGAGCAGCTCGTCCGAGCCGACTACGACCTGCCGCCGATCGGTCGCAACCGGGTCAGCGGCCTGCGCCGGGAGGAGGTCGCGTACCTCGCGGGGGTGAGCGTCACCTGGTACACGTGGCTGGAGCAGGGCCGCGACATCAACCCGTCCTCGCAGGTGCTCGACGCCATCGCCCTGACCCTGCGGCTGTCATCCGCCCAGCACGACTACGTAAGGGGCCTGGTCGGCCTCGCTGCCCTGTCGCCTGGTCCGCGCCAGAAGCCCGCCGAGATCCCGGGCCACCTCCAGCGGCTGCTCGACGCCCAGCTCCCGGCACCGGCGTTCGCGGTGCTCTCTGACTGGACCATCGCAGCGTGGAACCCGGCCTACGCCGTGCTCTACCCGAACGTCGCGCGGGTCGAGCCGGGAGAGCGCAACCTCCTCGGCTTCGTGTTCACCGACCCCCTGGTGCGCGAGATGCTGCCGGATTGGGAGACCACCAGCCGGCACTTCCTGGCCGAGTACCGGGCCGAGGTCGGGCCCCTGCTGGGCGCGCCCGAGCACGTGGCCCTCATCGGCCGCCTGCGGCGTGAGAGCGCCGAGTTCGCGCAGGCTTGGGAGCAGCACGAGGTCGAGCGGTTCGCCTCCCGTGAACGCCGCTTCGTCCACCCCGACGCCGGCGACCTCGTGTTCGAGCACCACCGCGTGAGCCCGTCCGACCTGCCCGAGCTCCACATCGTGATCTACCTGCCTCAGCCGGGCACCGACACCGCAGACCGGCTCGAGGCCCTGCTGGGCCGCGGCGACCGGCAGGCGTGACCGGCGAGCCGCGCGGAGGTTCTGGGGTGTGCCGCTAGCCTCCAACCCTGTGAGCCAGACCTTCCCGACCATGCCCGTCGCCCAGAGCAACATGGGCAACCCGACCTCGGAGATCTTCAACCGCCTCCTGAAGGATCGGATCATCATCCTGGGCACCGACGTCAACGACGACATCGCCAACATCATCTGCGCCCAGATGCTGTTCCTCGAGGGCGACGACGAGGACAAGGACATCTGGCTGTACATCAACAGCCCCGGCGGCTCGGTCACCGCCGGCATGGCGATCTACGACACGATGCAGTTCGTGAAGCCCGACGTGGGCACGATCTGCATGGGCCTGGCCGCATCGATGGGCCAGTTCCTGCTGGCCGCCGGCGCCCCCGGCAAGCGCTTCGCCCTGCCTCATGCCCGGATCATGATGCACCAGCCTTCCGGCGGTGTCCGCGGCCAGGCCAGCGACATCGCGATCCAGGCCGAGCAGCTCATCTACATCAAGAGGCTCATGGCCGAGCGCACCGCCCACCACACGGGCCAGACGGTGGAGCAGGTCCAGGAGGACTCGGAGCGCGACCGCTGGTTCACCGCCGAGCAGGCCAAGGACTACGGCATCATCGACCACGTCCGCGTGCGCCGCGAGGACATCTGAACCACGCTCCCTGAGCTCAGCCTCTGAGCTCAGCAGCTCGTCTCGGCCCAGGCCCGCATCTTGTCGCTGGACTGCTGCACGTCAGGGTGCTCGGCCGTCGTCGTCTGGACCGCGGCCACGGCCGCGGCAGGATCGCCCGGATCGACCGCCGTCAGCGCATCGAGCAGCGCCTGCACGTAGTCGACGAGGGTGCTGACGTCGCCGCGCACCTCCGAGGGGGCGACCGACTGGAGCTCGCCCAGCTCGACTCGGGCGCTGCGCAGCTGCTCCAGCGCGGTGTCGGTGTCGGTCGGGTCGAGCCCGTCCTGGAACGTGTCGGCGAAGCCGCCACCGTCGCCGAGGGCGGCGCATAGCTCTTCGGTGCTGCCCTCTTCGTCGTCGGAGCAGGCGAAGAGCATGAGGCAGGCGACCGCCAGCAGGGCTGCGCTGCGGAGCCGCACGTCAGGAGCGGGTGGCGGAGGCGAGCGACCTGAGCTCGCTCACCGCGTGGGCCAGGCCCTCGGGATCGCGGTAGAGCGCCGAACCGGCCACCAGTACGTTGGCCCCGGCTGCGGCCGCTCCGGCGATCGTGCTCGGCCCGATCCCGCCGTCGACCTCGAGGTCGACGTCGTGGCCGCCGGCCAGGATCATCTCCCGCACCGCGGCGACCTTCGTCTCCATGGTGGCGATGTAGGCCTGACCACCGAAGCCGGGGTTGACGGTCATGACGAGCACGAGGTCGACCAGGTCGAGCACGTGGGCCACGGCGTCGACAGGCGTGGCCGGGTTGAGCGCCACGGCCGGCTGGGCGCCGAGCTCACGGATGTTGGCGAGGGTGCTGTGGAGGTGGCGGTATGCCTCGGCGTGCACGATCAGCATCTGACAGCCGGCTTCCACGTAGCGGGCCGCCAGCTCGTCGGGCTGCTCCACCATCAGGTGGGCCTCGAACGGCACCGTGGCGTGGGGCCGGCAGGCTGCGATCACGTCGGGACCGAAGGTGAGGTTCGGCACGAAGCGGCCGTCCATCACGTCCCACTGGATCCGATCGACGCCGGCCTCCTCCAGTGCCGCGACCTCCTCGCCGAGGCGGGCGAAGTCGGCAGGCAGGACCGAAGGGGCGATCTCGAAGGGACGGTCGGTGCCAGGCAGGTCGCTCACCCGCCCATCCTCGCACGACGGACCTGGCCCTCCCCACCCGCGTCGAGTGGTGTCTGACACCATTCGACGCGCGCGCCCTTAGGGTTGGCGGGTGCCCGACGAGACCCTCGACATCACCACCGTCGTCGCCGGTGGCGACGGCCTGGCCCGCGCCGAGGACGGCAGGGTCGTGTTCGTGTCCGGCGCGATCACCGGAGAGCGCGTCGAGGTGGAGATCACCGATCGCCGCAAGGACTTCTCCAAGGGCATAGCGACAGCGGTGCTCGATCCGTCGCCGCACAGGGTCGAGCCGCCGTGCCCGTTCGTCGCTGCGGGCTGCGGTGGCTGCGACTGGCAGCACGTGACGGTCCCCGGGCAGCGCCAGCTGAAGGCGGCCATCGTCGCCGACGCCTTGCGGCGCCAGGCCCACCTCGACGTCGAGGTCGCGCTCGGCCCCGACCTCCCGGCGCTAGACCAGCGCACCACGCTGCGCGGCTTGGCCGAGGGGGGCCGCTTCGGCTTTCGCCGGCGATCGAGCCACGACGTCGTGGCCATCGGCCCGTGCCTGATCGCTCACCCTCTAGTGGAGGAGCTGATCGAGGACGGCCGCTTCCCTGACGGTGAGGTGGTGCTGAGGGCGGGCGCCCGCACGGGTGAGCGGATGGTCGTCGTGTCCGGCGACCCGGCTGACGTGGGCGTGCCGGAGGGCGTCCGGGTCGTGTCGGACCGCGAGCTGCGCTCGGGCACGAGGGCCTGGTACCACGAAGAGCTGGCGGGGCGCCGCTGGCGCATCTCGGCACGGTCGTTCTTCCAGTCCCGCCCTGACGGCGCCGAGGCCCTCGTCGCGCTGGTGGGGGACGCCCTCGCCGGCGCACTGCCCACCGGTGGACACCTGGTCGACCTCTACGGCGGCGTCGGCCTCTTCGCCGGCACGCTCGGCCCGCAGCTGGGCCCGGACGGCCACGTGACGCTGGTGGAGAGCGGCGCGTCGTCGATCGCCGACGCGCGCATCAACCTCGCCGACCTCGACGCCAAGGTCGTGAAGGCCGACGTCGCCCACTGGGGCGCGTCCCGAGCCGACGCCGTGGTGGCGGATC
>DATCYI010000217.1:0-3032 GCA_036570385.1 Acidimicrobiales bacterium
AGCGCGAAGCCGGCCCGGCCCGCCGCTTGCGGGGCCTGAGCGTGGAGGGTCGCCGGCCACCCCGGGCGGATCAGGTGGTGCTGGTCGACGGAGAGCCCGCCGGCGTGGTCACCAGCGGCAACTTCTCGCCGATGCTCGGCCACGGCATCGCCCTCGCGTTCCTGCCCCCGGAGGTGGGGGAGGGGACCGAGGTCGCCATCGACGTGCGCGGCGACCACGTCGCTGCCCAGGTCGTGCCGACCCCCTTCTATCCCGGCAGCTGACCACAAGATCTGTGGGCGCACAGGCCCGCATTGCGTGCTCTGGCGCCCACAGATCTCAGGATTCCTTCGCCTTCTCGGCCTTCTCCTGGTGGTGGGACTGCACTGCGTTCATCACCGCGGAGGTGGCCGCAGCGATGAACTCCGGGCGGTTCTCGGCGGCCCAGTCGCGGCTGGCCTCTGTCGAGATCGCGGACTGCTGGAACTCCGGGAACACGTAGCGGCTCATCAGCTCGTAGCTGCGCCACATGGCGGGGCGGTCGGCCCACTCCTGGGCCATGGTCAGGAACGTGCCGAACCCGCCGGACTGGTCGATGAGCCGCTGGATCTGGGCCTTGGCGTCGTCGACCGTGCCGATCACCGCGAAGCCCGACGCGTTCATGGCGTCGGCCATCTCGGCCGGGTCGTCGGACTCGACGCCGAGCGGCAGGGCCGCCACCCGCTGGAAGTAGTCGAGCCACTGGGGGAGGCCGAAGGCGACGTCCTTGTAGGCCTGCTCCTTGGTGTCGGCGATGTGCATGGGGCCGACCAGGCGCCAGCTGCGGCGGTCGACGGTGGTGCCGAACTCGGCGGCGCGCTCCTCCATGACGCTCCAGTGCGACCCGAGGATGTCGAAGCCGCCGGCGCTGGTGGCGCCGATCGACAGGAGGGACTTGCCGAAGCGACCGGCGAGGCGGGGCCCTGAGGGCGACACCTGGGCGGCCACGGCGATCTCGAAGCAGGGGTCGGAGTACGGCCGCAGCTGCAGGCGGGCGTCACGCAGCGTGAACCAGTCGGTGCTGCGGTTGACCGGCTTCTCGCCGGCCAGCAGCTCGAGGATCGCCTCGAGCGACTCCTCCATCATCTCGCGCTGGCGGGCCACCTCGATGCCCATCATGTAGGCGTCTGACGGCAGGGCGCCGGGGCCGACGCCGAACATGACCCGACCACGGGTGAGGTGGTCGAGGAGCACCATGCGGTCGGCGAGCATCAGCGGCTGGTGGTAGGGGAGCGAGCTCACCCCGGTGCCGAGCTTGATGTGCTTGGTGCGCTGCGACGCTGCGGCGATGAACACCTCGGGGGAGGCGACGATCTCGTAGCCGGCCGAGTGGTGCTCGCCGATCCAGGCCTCGTCGAAGCCGAGGGAGTCGAGGTGCTCGATCAGGTCGAGGTCGCGCTCGAGGGCGAGCGTGGGGTTCTGCCCGACGGGGTGGAACGGTGCGAGGAAGATGCCGAAGCGAAGGGGCCAGTCCATGGCCGCGCAGCCTACGTCAAAGACTTGACCGCGTGGTCAAGTAACGGGCTCGCCCTGCCCCGACAGCCCGTCCCAGAGCAGCGAGGTGAGGTAGCCGACCAGCCGCTCGCGGGTCATCGTCTGGTCGTCGAGCCACCAGTCGCCGGCCTGGTGGACCAGCCCCACGATCCCGTAGGCCCAGGGCACGGCCGCGCCGCTGTCGCGCCCGGCCGCCCGCAGGCCCTCGCCGATGACGATGGCGACCTGCTTCGCGATCACATCGGCCAAGGCGCTGACCGAGGCCAGCCCGGCGCCGCGGTCGGGAGCATGCCGGATGAGGAACCGGTAGAGATGCGGATCCCGCTCGATGAACCCCACGTAGGCATCGATGGTGCTCTGGAGCACCCGCTGCGGCTGCTCCAGCTCGGTGGCCAGCGGCGCCTGCACCGAGCTGAGCAGATCGGCCCCGAACCGCTCAGCGATCGCAGTGATCAGCCCATCCCGATCCCGGAAGTGCCGGTAGAGGATCGGCTTCGTGACCCCACCTGCCCGGGCCAGCTGCTCCATGGTCGCCCCCGGCCCCGCCACCCGGATCGCCTCCACAGCAGCATCCAGCAGCTCCCCCCGCCGAACCCCCCGTCGCTCCTCCCGCACCAAAGCGTCCCCAGCCATCCCCAGGACGGTACCGGCCCCCAAGCCCGATTCCGGACATGTGGGCAGCTGGGTGCGATCTGTCGCGTGATGTCGCAGGCCTGTTCGGCGTTGTCGTCCGGGCCAGGGCCCGGCCGACGGGTTGCGGGGTCGGGCCCTGGCCCTAGCGGGCCGCCCCCGAGTGGGGGGTGGTCTGCGAGGGCCCGAGGGGCCCTCGCAGACGGGAGCGCATTATCGGCGTCGCCTACGGCGACCGCCGATAATGCTCGTTATGTCAAGTCGAGATCCTTGGCCACGAGGGGCCTCGCGGCGTCGAGCAGCCAGTCCAGGGCGGCGCGCAGGTCCTCCTCCCCGCCGGCGGCCGCCAGGTCGCGCTCGACGTCCTCCAGCGCGGCTTCGAGCACGTAGAGCTTGTCGCGCAGCTCGTCGAGCGCTTCGCGCGTGACGATGAGCTCGGCCTCGCTTATGCCCGCTTCGGCGCTGCGTTGGCGGGCCAGGTAGTCGGCTTGGCGACAGGCCGCCTTGCAGAACAGCTTCGGTCGCCCTGGACCGGGCGTGATGGGGAACTCTCGCCCGCACCACCGGCACCGTCGTGTCGCGGCTGATTCCGTCACTGACGCAATCTACCTCGCGGTCACGGGGCCGGCGGCATCACCGGACCTGGGCGGGCTGCGGTCGGGCCAGCGGCGTTCGGAGGCGCTCGTCGGGCTTGGGCAGCGACGCCACGACGCACAGCGCTGCGGCGGTGACCCACGCGACGAGGCCCCAGCGCCACGAGTCGAGCGTGCCGAGCAGGTCGCTGTGCTGGAGCGTGACCTTGATGACGTAGTGGCCCATGAACAGCAGCAGGGTGCGGCGCCCGGCGCGAGCTGCGGCCGCTCCGAGGCGGCCGTCCGCGGGCAGCAGCC
>DATCYI010000218.1:0-4012 GCA_036570385.1 Acidimicrobiales bacterium
GCATCGGCACCTGGCGGGGCGCCGAGCGGGCGGCGCCGAAGCGCTGGGAGCCGGCGTCGGCGGGCTCGACGTACCACCACTCGCCCTGGACTCGATCGGGCGTGAGGTCGACGAGCAGGTAGCCGTGGCTCTCGATCTCGATGAAGGAGAGGTCGTCGTCGAGCGCGCTGATGGCCCGCTCGGCGACGGCGGCGGGCAGTGGCAGCCGGGTGGCGAACGACCCGGACGTCACGCTCGGGGCCACCAGCTCCACGCACGCCGGGGCCCCGCTGTCGGTGGCGGGGCCCTCCCAGGCCCAGGACGAGTGCACGTCACCGGTGAGCACCACCACGCCGCCCTGGCCGCCCACCGCGCCGACGAGCTCGTCTCGCGCTGCCGGGTACCCGTCCCACTGGTCGGGGTTCAGCGCCTCGCCGTCGACGACCAGGAAGCCCTCCTCCTCGATCCGGCGTCCGATGGCCTCGCTGGGCACCGGGACGCGAAGCGGGTGGAGCATCACCTGGTTCGCCACGAGCGCCCAGGGCGCTCGGTCCGGCGCAGCCAGCCGCTCCGAGACGAACGCCTGCTGGTCGGGCCCGAGCATCGACCGGGCTCCATCCTCCACGAGCTCCGCGGCGCTCTGGGCCTGGCGGTCGCGGCCCCAGAGGCGGGTGTCGAGCACGATCAGCTCGGCCAGCGGGCCCAGCGACGCGCTGCGCCAAGCCCGTAGCCGTCGATCCTCGGTCCACTCGGTGCGTCCGGGCAACCACTCGTCATGGGCGCGCAGGGCCGCCTCAACGCGTGCCGCCCACGGCCCGTCGGTCGCCTCGTCGTGGCCGGGTGCGCCGCCGCGCCAGGCGTTGCCGGCGATCTCGTGGTCGTCCCAGATGGCGACCATCGGGTGCCGGGCGTGCAGCGCCTGGAGGTCGGGATCGGAGCGGTGCTGCTCGTACCTGGTGCGGTAGTCGTCGAGGGTGAGCAGCTCGTGGGGCGGCACATGGGCGCGGGCCGCCTCGCCGCCGTCCTCGTACACGTAGTCACCGAGCTGGACCACGAGGTCGATCTCGCGCTCGGCGAGGGCCCGGTACACGGCGAAGCCGCCATCCGCGAAGCGAGCGCACGACACCGCAGCGATCCGCAGCCGCTCGGAGCTGGCGGCGGCGAAGGTTCGGGTGCGACCAACCGGCGAGCGGGTGCCGTCCGGGCTGGTGAAGGCGTACCACCACACGCCGGCGGCGCCGAGGCCCGTCGCGTCGGCGCGGGCGCACCACCCGGTGTCGGGTCCGACCTCGACGGTGCCGGACGCCACCTCGTCGCCGAGGTCGGCGTCCGAGGCCACCACCCAGCTCAGAGTGGTGGTGCTGTCGGTCGGACCCGGGGCGATCCGAGTCCACAGCAGAACGGAGTCGGGCCCCGGGTCGAACGACGCCACGCCCCACCTGAAGACGTCGTCAGCGGCGGCAGAAGCGGACCTCGACCCGTCGAGCCCCACCGCTCTCCCGGCCAGCGCGGCGCCGGCGCCCTGGATCAGCGCTCGGCGCCCGAAGGTGGACATGGCGACCCACGGTAGGGCCCCGACCGGTCTCGTCTGCGGCGGGTTCGGGCACGCACGCTCCCATGGATCGCCGACCCAGGGCCACGGCGGCGCGTCCACCCGCCTTTTCTCCCTACCTACCGGTAGGTAGGCTGGCACGATGATGTCGCACGAGGCCTTCCTCGCCGAGCTGGAGCCCACCGCCGAGCGCCTGCTCGACCGCCACCTCACGAGCGCGAAGGAGTGGTTCCCCCACGATCTTGTGCCGTGGAGCCGTGGGCGCGACTTCGAGGACGACTACGAGTGGTCGCCTGACGAGGTGTCTCTCAGCGACGAGGTGCGCAGCTCGCTCTTCGTCAACCTGCTCACCGAGGACAACCTCCCGTACTACTTCCGCACCATCGAGGCGATGTTCGGCCGCGACTCGGCCTGGGGTGCGTGGTCACGCCGCTGGACCGCCGAAGAGGGTCGCCACTCGATAGTGATCCGCGACTACCTCACCGTCACCCGGGCCATCGATCCCGTGCACCTGGAGCGGGCCCGCATGGCCCAGGTCGAGTGCGGTCAGGTGCCCGAGCCCGAGACCCCCCACGACGGGTTCGCCTACGTCGCCTTGCAGGAGCTGGCGACCCGCATCGCCCACCACAACACCGGCAAGCTCCTCGACGACAAGGCCGGCTACGAGGTCATGAAGAAGGTGGCCAGCGACGAGAACCGCCACCACCTCTTCTACAGGGACATGGTGACCGCGGCGCTGGAGATCGATCCGTCGGAGATGGTGCGAGCGATCGAGCGCCAGGTCCGCACCTTCGAGATGCCCGGCACGGGGATCATCGGGTTCGACGCCCACGCGAAGGCCATCGCCAAGGCCGGCATCTACGACTTCGCCGCCCACCACGACCAGATCCTGGTGCCGGTGGTCCTTCGCAACTGGGGCATCGAGAAGCTCGAGGGCCTCGACGCCGAGGCCGAGAAGGCCCGGGCCGCGCTGGTCAAGCGCATCGAGCGCATCGGCAAGGCCGGCCGGCGCTTCGCCGCCCGTCGCAGCGAGGACAGCGATCGCCAGCTCGCCACCGTCTGATGCCCGGCTGACCGCCCGGCCTGGCCGGCCGGGCGGCGCCTTCAGCGGAAGGTGAGCGGCACCGGCGCGGGTGCCCAGATCGGCGCCAAGCTGGCGCGGCCATCGGCGTACGCCTCGACGTTGATGGCGCACACCATCGAGACGCCGTCGCACGTGATGTCGCGGCTCCCCGAGCCGTCCC
The DNA here is from genome assembly GCA_036570385.1 of Acidimicrobiales bacterium. Classification (GTDB taxonomy): domain Bacteria; phylum Actinomycetota; class Acidimicrobiia; order Acidimicrobiales; family VFJN01; genus VFJN01. Next base: position 2,776 of record DATCYI010000218.1, read on the forward strand.
CGCATCCGCGCTCCTCGCAGGTGGTGGTGCCGGGGTAGCCCTGGTCGTCGATGCGGGGGATCTCGTACTCGATGGCGAAGGCGCCGTCGTCGTCGATGCGCTCCTCGCCCGACTGGGACGAGCCGCAGGCGAACCTGTTGGCGGGGTCGCCGGGCGGGCTGGCGCAGAGCGAGACGTGAAGCTGTGCACCGGGCTCGAAGCCCTCGCCTCGCACGACGACGACGTCGCCGGGAGCCAGGCCTTCGGCAGGGTCGACGGCGAGCGAGGGAGCCTGCGGCGCGTCGTCGGTGGCTTCGAAGGAGAGACGGACCGGCGCCGGCGCCGTGGTGCCGCTGAAGCGCAAGCTGCACTCGCTGACGGCGCAGTCGATGTAGCTGCCGGGCTCAGTGCCGGGAAGGAAGCGCCATACGGGGACCTCTCCGGAGATCTCGCCGTCGTCGTCCGCCGGCAGGCCGAACATGCCGCCCAAATCGTCGGGGGGGTACCCGAACCGGCTTTGGCCGTCCTCGACAGGCTCATCAGGTCGGTCGTTCGGGCCGGTCTGCCAGCACGTGGCCGGGTCGGCGGAGCACACCGAGAGCGACACGACCTCGTTGGGTGTGAAGCCGCTGCCGGACACGGCCACCACGGAGCCGTCGGCCAGGCCGTCTGCGGGCGCCACCTCGACGGTGGGCACCTCGATGGGTCGACCCTCTCCGACCATGGTGATGGCATGGCCGCCCGAGCGGTCATAGTCGCTCAGCGCTCCGGCGGCCACCATGCAGCGCTCGGCCTCGGCAGCGCAGTCGACGGTTCCGGTCAGCGGCGTGGTGAGGATCCGCTGCACCACGTAGGTGCCGCGGATGGCCCCGGAGTCGTCGGCGTCGGCGTACTGCACGCCACCAACCCAGCAGCCGTCGACGCCCCCGCGTGCCTCGCGGGTCTCGCCGCCCGCCTCCCGGGCGCACTGCACGATGCCGACCCGCTCACCGGGTACGAACCCGGTGCCGGTCACCGTCACCGTGTCGCCGTCGGCGTAGGGACCGGCGGGCTCGAGCGCTAGCGGGAGCTGGATGGAGTCCTTCCCGTCACGCGGCCCGAGCGGGGTGAGCTGGCCGGGAGCGAGGTCGGGCAGACCCTCCTCGAGCTCCACGCGGGAGCGTCCGTCGTCGCCGTTGCCCTGGCCGACCGCCGCGACGGTGCCGGCCACGACCAGGAGCGCAGCGGCGACCGCGAGCAGGCGCTTGCGGGGCGCGGG
>DATCYI010000219.1:0-4533 GCA_036570385.1 Acidimicrobiales bacterium
GCTCGAGGGGCCGCAGCTGGCGGCGCACCTCGCGCAGGAGGTCGCCGAGGCGGGTCAGGTTGCCCTCGGTGGCGGCCAAGCGCCGCTCGGCCTTCTCCTTGCGCTTGCGGTACTTCAGCACCCCCGCGGCTTCCTCGAGGATGAGGCGGCGCTCCTCAGGGCGGGCGTTGAGCACGGCGTCGATCTGGCCCTGGCTCACGATCACGTGCTGCTGGCGGCCCACGCCGGTGTCGGAGAGGAGGTCTTGGATGTCGAGGAGGCGGCAGGGCACCCCGTTGATCGCGTACTCGCTGTCACCGGTGCGGAACAGCGTGCGGGTGATCGTCACCTCTGTGAAGTCGATCGGGAGCAGGCCCGCCGAGTTGTCGATCGTCAGCGCCACCTCGGCCCGGCCGAGCTGGGGTCGCTTGGCGGTGCCGGCGAAGATGACGTCGTCCATCTTCTGCGAGCGCACCGACGACGGTGCCTGGGCACCGAGCACCCAGCCGATCGCGTCGACCACGTTGGACTTGCCCGAACCGTTCGGCCCCACCACCACGGTGACGCCTGGTTCGAGCTCTAGGGCAGTGGTGTCGGCGAAGGACTTGAAGCCCTTCATGGTGAGCGTCTTGAGGAACATCCGGCCCCTGACGCTACTGCCCCGGATGCCCCGCGGAGACCACCCGTGACCGCGGGTTCAGCCGCCGGCGGCCGGCTCCGCGGGCAGCTCGAACACCTCGTCCGGAACGTCCGCATCGAGGCCGGCGAGGAATATCTCCATCCCGCCGGCCTCGATGGACGCCGGCACTCCTTCGGGGGTGACGCAGAGCTCACCCGTACCCGAGGGACCGTCGAAGGCGAAGCACCGGACGGCGCGCCCGTCCACCTCGGCCTCCCGCGCCGTCACAGAGCTCCCCGCCAGCTGCTCCGTGACCGATCCGAACACGCCGTCGTCGTTCGCGGGGCGCGACGACGTCGAGCAGGCCCAGTCCTGGCCGGGGATCTGGGAGCAGACGACCACGTCTGTCGCTCGCAGGAACGAGGAGGTGCGCACCTCTTGGCCCTCAGTGGTGGCGACCGAGTCCTGGCGGAGGCGCTCGCCGTCGCGCCAGACCTCCAGGCCGACTCCTGCGGCGGGCGCACCCTCCAACGAGCCCGACGTGGAGTAGGTGGCGTGGTAGGTGCCCGCCCGACCCTGCTCGAGCAGCTGGGCCAGCTCTGCGGTGTCGGGGTCTTCTGCGCCTTCGAGCGGGTCGGGCAGCGCGCTGGTGACGGGCGGGGGCGCCGGATCCTCGCCGTCGTCGCCGAGGGCCACGACGGCGACGACCACCACCGCGACAGCTGCTGCAGCGGCGAGGACGATCCAGATCAGCCTCCGCCGCGGAGCGCGGCGCTCGGAGGTCTGGTGCTGGTCGCTGTCCGGTTCGGTCATCGTCATCACAGGCATCCGATCAGGGGGAGGCACACCGAGGCCCGCAGCTGGACGGGCTTGGACTCGCCGGAGTGGGCCACGTTGCCGGCTTCGTCGGTGGCCACGACCCGGTAGTAGTACAGCCCGACCGGCACCAGCTGCAGGAGCGTCCGGTCCTTGCCGTCCCAGGTGGTGGACCCGGTCTTGGTCACCCCTGGGGTCACCGTCACGGTCCCGCCGTCGAGGCGCCTGACGACGTTGCCGGTGAGATCGTGGAGGATCACGTCGACCTCGACCTCCCCGGAGAGGTCTTCGGTGATCTGCCAGCCCAGCTCGGCCGTCTGGGGGCCGAGCAGGCCGAAGAGGTTGTTGAGCAGCTTGATCTGCACGAGCACGGCAGGGCTCGGCGCTGTCGCCCTCACCACCGGTGGCATGAGGTCGACCTGCACGGCGTCGGGCCGCTCGATGGAGCGGCTCCGGCCCGCTGCGTCGAACGCTCGGTAGCTGAGCTGGTGGATGCCCTCGCCGACCGCGAAGGGCCCCGAGTAGGTGGTGAACGGCGCGGCGCCGAGGCGGCTCTCGACCAGGGTGACCCCGGAGGACTGGTCGCCGTCGAGCGCTCCGAGGTGCACCTCTGGGACCGTCCGGTACCAAGGGCCGCGTGCCGGCGACGGGGGTACCAGCCGCTCCGTGGGAACGGGATCGGACAGGTCGACCCGGACCACCTCGGTCACGATCGGGCCGCGGCGCCCGGCCACGTCGACGGCGTAGGCCCGAACCTCGTGCACGCCCTCGCGGATGCTGATGGGCCCACCGACGTAGGGGCGGAAGGGCCGGCCGTCGACAGACACGCACGTACCGGATGGTGCAGCGAGGTCGTGCACGTGGGGCAGGTGCGAGCAGAGGTCGTCGAGGGAGTCGAAGGTCGGATCCACACCCGAGTCACCCGCGGCGTCTGCGGCCGAGAGGGTTGCGGACGTCGCTGTGACGTACCAGCCGCCGTCGCCGTCCGGACCGGGCTGACCCACGGCGACCGTGGGCTCGTCGAGGTCGACGTTGACGATCCGGCACTGCGGACGGCTGGTGTTGCCCGCCACGTCCGTGGCAGTCACGCAGAGCTCGTGGGCTCCTCGCTCGATGCGGAGCGGCTCGTCGTAGACCTCGAGGGCGCCGCCGTCGATGCTGTAGCTGAGGTGCCGCACGCCCGAGCCGGTCGCCTGGTCCACACCGGCAAGGCGCACGTAGGGGCGCCGCAGCTGCCAGTCGTTCGAGCCGGCGGGCGCCGGCGTGATCAGCACCACCGGCGTCGGAGCCTCCAGGTCGACCCGCAGGGCCACCGTCCGCTCGCCGTCGACGTTGTCGAACCGGTCGCGGCCGGCCAGGTGCACCAGGTGCTCCCCCGTTCCCAGCTCCGCGCCGGGCACGGAGCAGGCGGGATCGCAGTAGCGGTACGGCCCGTTGTCCACCCGGAAGCGGAAGCGATCGGCATCGGCGCCGACCCCGCTGCCGTCGTCGTACGACGCGAACGCCACATCGGGGGTGGTCACGAACCAGCCGTCGTCGCCGGTCGGCAAGACGGTGGTGGAGCCGTCGACGAAGATCTGCGAGTCGGGCGCCGTGCTGTCGACGCGCACGGTGCGGCACTCGTTCGCCACGTTCCCAGCCGTGTCGACCGCCCTGGCGCACACGCTGCGCACGCCGTCAGGCAGCCGGGGGGCGGCGAAGGGATCGACGAGTCGGAACCCGCCGCCGTCGCCGAGGTCGATCCGGACGTCGTCGACGGCGCGGGGTCCGCGCCCGTCGCCGAAGTCATGGGTGACCTGGTTCAGACCGGACGCGCCCACCTGATCGATGGCTCCGGCGACCACGAACGGCCGGGTGTCGAACCAGGCATCCGGACCGACGGCCTGGTCCTCGGTGGCGGGCACGAGGGCCAGCGCCACCTGTGGCGCCTGGGCGTCGATCTTGAAGTCGGCCTCGGCTCCCGGGTTCGGTCGCTGCATGGGCGACTCGGTGACGGGATCGTCGTCGTCGTGGAGCCGGTTGCCGGCGGCGTCGATGGCCGTGAAGTGGAACGTGTGGGGCCCGGGGAGCAGCTGGCCGAGGGTCGAGGCCGGCACGGCGCAGACGACGTCGGCGCACTCTCGCTCCGAGCCGTTGTCGAAGCGGTAGGCGTACGGCACCGTCGCCCCGGCGGGCTGGCTGTGGCCGCTGATGGTGACGGTCGGCAGCGACCGGTGCCAGCCGTTGGTGCCGTCGGGAGCGGAGATGGATGCCGTCGCCGTGGGCGCCTCGCGGTCGAGCACGACGGTGACCGTGTCGACGACGGAGACGTTGCCGGCGGCGTCGTAGGCCCGCACAGTGATCACGTTGTTCCCCTCCACCTGGAGCTGGAAGGCCGCGGTGGACGGGTGGCACGGGGTGAACTCGGTGGCGGGGCTGGTGCGGCACTCGAGGTAGCGCACGCCTGAGAGCCCGGCCTGGTCGGCCGCGCTGAGGTGCAGCGGGATGGTCGTGCTCTGCGTGGCCAGACCCGGTGCCGGGTCGTCGATGGTGATCGTCGGCCGGGTCGCGTCGATGCCGACGACGGTGTCGACCGCGGCAGGCAGACGCTCCACCGCGCAGTCGGTCGCGTCGTCGACGCCACCCGCATCGCCGGGAGCCAGGCAGTCGTTGCCGGCGGTGGACGGACGCAGGGCCACGCTGTAGACGCCGAGGTACTGATCGGTCGCGGGCGGGGTGAAGGAGACCTGGGCATCCGGGTCCGGTGGCGCGAGCTCGTCGTCGAAGACCCGGCTAGCACCGAGCTGCACCGGTGAGCTGCCGCCGGAGCCGCATGGCGAGCTGACGGTGGGCTGGGTGGTCGGGAGGGTGAACAGGGGCTGCAAGGTGGCGGGATCGGCCGGGCCGGCCGCCACTGGCAGGCTGACTGCGCACCGCACGATGCTGACCCCGTCGGTGGACGCGCCCTGGGCGGCGGCGTCGACGTAGCCGTCGAAGGAGGCCGAGGGGGCTCCAGGACCGGCGGGGTACCAGAACTGACCGAACGGCAGGACCTTGCTGTGCGGCTCGTGCACCCTGACCACGAGCCCGTCGCCGGCTTCGGTGGCCGGTGGGACGTCGGTGCAGAGCTGTGCGGGGTC
>DATCYI010000220.1:0-7508 GCA_036570385.1 Acidimicrobiales bacterium
CCTGTTCTCCGGCACCGCGAACCTCGCCGCCCGCGAGGCGCAGCAGCAGCTGGCCGAGCACTACGGCGTCGGGGCCGAGCTGCACTCGGCCACGAGCTACAAGCGGCTGCGGGAGCAGGCCCTCAGCACCGAGCGCTGGAACCGGCTGCACCCCGACCAGCCCGCCCGCACCGCCCGGGTCACGGAGCTGCTCGAGGGCGAGGGCCCGATCGTCGCGGTCACCGACTTCATGAAGGCGGTGCCCGACCAGATCGCGCGCTGGATCCCCCATGGCCGCAGCTTCACGCCGCTGGGCACCGACGGCTTCGGTCGTAGCGACACCCGCGAGGCGCTCCGCGCCTACTTCGAGATCGACGCCCCCCACGTCGTCGTCGCCACGCTCTCAGCCCTCGCTGAGCGCGGCGACGTGAAGCCCGAGCTCGTCGTCGACGCCATCAAGCGCTACGGCCTCGACCCCGACAGCGCCGACCCCCGCCTGCTCCCCTAGGAGCGTAAGCAGCGTCAGTCGGCCTGCTTGGCCGCCTTCGCCTGAGCCTTCATCAGCTTCTTGTGCTCGCGGACCCGGAGAAGGGCCTCGGGCGAGTCGATGTCGGCCACCGACCGAGGCGTGTCGTCGGCGAACGAGCCGGCCAGCTCCTCCCAGCCCTCGGGCCGCACCCCGAAGCGCTTCGCCAGCACCGCCAGGAAGATCTTCGCCTTGTCGCCGCCGTAGCCGGGAAGGGCGCGCAGGCGGGCGAAGAGCGCGGCACCCGTGGGCACGTCGGTCCACACGGCTCGCGCGTCGCCGCCGTGCTCCTCCACCAGGTGCTGGCAGAGCTGCTGGGTGCGCTTGGCCATCGAGCCGGGGTAGCGGTGCAGCGCGGGCGGGCCCTTGAACACGACCTCGAGGTCCTCGAGCGGCATGCGGGCGATGGCCCCGGCGTCGAGCCGGCCGCCGAGCCGCTCCCGCAGCTTGAGGGGCGACGAGAACGCCCACTCCATCGGCACCTGCTGGTCGAGCAGCATCCCGAGGAGCAGCGCCAGCGGGTCGGCGTTGAGGAGCTCGTCCGACTCAGAATCGCCTGTGACTGCCAGATCTCCCTGCATCTGATCCGATCCTAGGTGCAGTGCCCTACGGTGCGGGGGTGCGGGTCCCCCATCCACGGCGTCGGTCGACGGCCGCCACCACTGGCCTCGCAGCCGCGGCCCTGCTCGTCGGCGCACGGGTGTTCCGGTGGCGTCGGCACCATCGGGGGCCGGCCGAGGTTCGCGAGCTGCGGCGGGCCGAGCTGGGTGAGAACCCCACGGGCGCCGGGCTCTCGGTGGTCGTCAACATCGGAGCGGGGTCGGCCGGCGACATCGTCGAGCTGCTGGAGGATCGTCTCCCCGACAGCGAGATCGTCGTGCTCGACGATCCGTCAGAGCTGCCCAACGCTCTCGAGGCCGCCGCCACCGGAGAGATCCGGGTGCTCGGCGTCGCGGGAGGCGACGGCTCCATCAACACCGCGGCCGGGATCGCCGCCGAGCACGGGCTGCCGCTGCTGGCGCTGCCCGGCGGCACGCTCAACCACCTGGCGCGGGACCTCGGCATCACGAGCGTGGAGGACGCCGCCGCCGCGCTGGCGGCGGGGACCGCGGTCGAGGTCGACCTGCCCACGATCGACGGACGGCCGTTCCTGAACACCGCCTCGTTCGGCTCCTACGCGGAGCTCGTCGACGCCCGCGAGGCCCTCGAGGACCGCATCGGGAAGTGGCCCGCACTGGCCGTGGCCGGCTGGCGGGTGCTGCGCAAGGGCAGCCCGATCGTGGTCGAGCTCGACGGGCGCGAGCGCTCGCTGTGGATGGTCTTCATCGGCAACTGCCGCTACGAGCCCGACGGCTTCGCACCGTCCCGACGCCTGCGGCTCGACGACGGCCAGCTCGACATCCGTGTGATCGACGCAGGCCACCCGTGGTGCCGCACGCGCCTCGTGGCCGGGCTGATCACTGGCCGCCTCGGTCGGAGCCCGGTGTACGACCAGTGGACCGCGACGAGCCTCACCGTGCGCAGCGTCGACGGCTCGCTGCGCCTGGCCTGCGACGGGGAGACCTTCGACGGCGATCAGGACGTCGAGGTCGTCAAGACCGGGCGTCGCATCGCGCTCTACAGCACCGCCAGCTAGTCAGAGACCGGTGGCCGGGACGGTGGAGCCGGGACAGGTACCCTCGCCGGCGTGCCGGGGAGCGAGGGCGAGGCCAGGCAGGCGGTGACGGCCGGCGAGCGAGCACTGCCGCTGTCGGAGCGGCTGGAGCGCTCCGGTCGCTTCCAGTTGCTGATCAGCATCCTCGTGGTGCTCGTGCTGCTGGCGGAGATCTGCACGCACCTGCCCTCGTCGGCCATCGAGGCCCAGCTGGGCAAGCCGGCCAACCAGATCATCCGCATCGTCGCCTCGGAGCAGGCCTGGGGCGTGTTCTCACCCAACCCTCGCTCGACCAGCCTCGACCTCGAGGCGCGCATCACCTACGCCGACGGGTCTACCGACACCTGGCAGGTGCCCGAGGGCTCCCCGATCGGCACGAACCTGCGCTACTACCGCTGGCGCAAGTGGCTGGAGCGCATCCGCTCCGACAGCTACCGGGGGCTCTGGCGAGCCACCGCCGAGTGGGTGGCGGACGAGCACTCGGGTGGCCCGTCGCCGGTGGTGAAGGTGGAGCTCGTTCGGTTCTTCCGCGAGAACGTGGTGTCGGGCGAGCAGCCGCCCTGGGAGGAGTACACGTACTTCACCCTCGACGTCGCCTCTGAGGCCGGCGCGTGACCGCGACCACGGCCACCACGGCCGCTGACGAGCGCCGCCCGCTTTCGCTGTGGGACCGCTTCTTCTTCGAGCCGCAGAGCACGGCGCCGATGACGCTGGTGCGGATCGTGTGGGGCGCCCTCGCCGCACTGTGGGCGCTCACGTTGCTGCCCGACATCGACCCGTTCCTCACGGAGGGGGCGCTGCGCTACGAGCGCGACCTGCCGGCGGGCTCGTGGAGCCCGCTCGAGTGGGTGAGCTGGGACGGGGCGCCGATGGCTGTGTGCCTGCTCCTGCTCGTCACCGCGCTCACCACGATGGTCGGCTTCCGCACCCGGCTGAGCGCGGTCGTCGCGGCGCTCTGCATGATCACGCTGCAACGGGGCAACTCGGCCATCTTCAACTCCGGCGACCTGGTCATGCGCCAGATCGGCATCGCCGTCGCGCTCGCGCCGTGCGGCTTGCTGCTGTCGGTCGACGCGGTGCGAGCCAGGCGGCGCGGGTTCCGGGGTCCGGCGCCGTGGCGGGCGCCGTGGGCCATGCGGCTGCTCCAGCTCGAGCTGGCCATCGGCTACGCGCTGTCGGCGTGGGCGAAGTCCCGCGGCGAGACCTGGCACGACGGCACCGCGCTCGGCATGGCCCTGCGGATCGAGGACCTCCAGCGGTTCGTGCCGCCCGAGTGGTTCTTCGACCAGGCCGAGATCCTGAACGCCCTCACGTGGTTCACGCTCCTGTTCGAGGCAGGCTTCGTGATCGCGGTCTGGAACCGCCGGCTGCGACCGTGGGTCCTCGGCATCGGCGTGGCCTTCCACCTCGGCATCGATCTCTTCCTCGACATCGGCTTCTTCAGCATGGCCATGTGGACCGCCTACCTGGCCTTCGTCTTCCCAGCTGCCGCCGACCGCGTGATCAGCCGCTGGGACAAAGAAGGAGTCGGCGAGAGCGCAAGGACCTCGAAGGAGATGCGCCCGGAGGAGCCGAGCTCACCGCTAGACGCACCGCCCGGCGCAGCCGCTGGAGGTCTGGGGGTCTCCCCCAGGAGTGGCCCGGAGGGCGGCTTCGCCGACCCGTAGGGCTCAGCAGCGCCGGCCGCAGGCCGGCACATCTCTACTTCGTCGTCGAAGCTCCGCTTCGGCGACGAGACCTATCGAGCCAGCCCAACAGCACAGCCACAGCACGAGGATCGTGGCGGAGGCGGTGACCGGCTCCGCTGATGATCCGCAGCTCGGCGTCGCCGTGGGCGTCGACGAGCACGCGGGCGTCGAACACGGGCACGAGGTCGTCGTCGCTGCCGTGGACGACGAGCATCGGCCGGGGCGCGACCTTCGGCGCGTAGGCGACGGCTCGCAGCTCACGGAGCTCGCCGGCCCAGGCATCGAGGTCGGCTGGGAAGTCGCGGTTCTGGATCAGGCCGACCTCGCGGGAGTGCTCCAGCAGCCGTCGGGGGTGGGTGGCCCAGTCGTCGAAGTCGGCAGGCGCGCCCAGAGCGGCGACACCTCGGATCGAAGGGTCGAGCGCCGTGGCGCTCACGGCGAGCGCGCCGCCGGTGCCGAAGCCAGCGACCCAGACGCCCGACACCTCGTCGCGGGCCTGCAGGTGGGCGACCGCGGCGTCGAGGTCGGCGAGCCAGCCCCGGAGCGAGAAGCTGCCCTCGGAGCTGTCGCAGCCGCGGAAGGCGAGGGCCATTGCCACCCAGCCCATCTCCGAGGCGATCCGGTCGGCGAGCTCAGGGAGCGACGAGGCGGCCGCGGCGGCCGACTTCACGTCGCTCGGGTAGCCGTGGGCCAGGACGAGCGCCGGGACCGTCCGCACGTCGGCGCGCCCGGGCGGGAGGGCCAGGTGGGCGGCGAGGAGGTTCCCGTTCGACGGGAAGCGGTGCTCCACGGCGCCGGTTCCGGCTACTCGTCGGCAGCGGCGTCGACGCAGCAGCCGCAGCGCGTGTAGCCGCGGTTGCGGGCCTCGGGGAGCGTGTCGGGTCCGAAGCAGATGTACGTCTCGGCGGCCATCAGCTCCTCGATCACCGACGGGTCCTCGCAGCCGTCGACGTCGTGGACGATCTGTGTGCGCTTGTCGCCGAGCCAGCGGTGGTGCTCGAAGCGGACGGGGCGTTCCATGGCGAGCAACCTACCTGCGGACGCGAGACGGGCACCGAATCGCGATCGACTCGGTGCCCGTGCTCGTTGATTGCTGGGATTGCTGACCGGAGCGACGCCACCCTTGCGGGTCAACCGGGAGGGACCACTACCCGAACGCCGGCTCCGGCGGTGACTGACGAGGTTTCGCCAGCTGGTCCAGCCGACAGCTAGCTGTCAGCCACCTCCAGGGTCCCATGAGAACAGTCGTTCATGTCTTGGACCACCTCCCTTCTCTGGTGCCCCAAGTAAACCACCGAGCGCCGCGTTCGCGGCGTCACTTTTCGCTGTGACCTAGGGCTCAGCGCGGGGTCCGAGGGCGCCGATGTGGCGGAGGTAGCCGAGCAGGCCGTCGAGCACGGCGTAGGCGTCTTCGTCCGTGACGTCGAGCTTGGCGGTGTCGACCGCACCGAGCACGACGGCGACGGCCTCGTCGTCGACGACGGTCACGTCCTGGTCGGCGTCGAGGCTGATCTCCTCGCCGGGGAGGGCGGAGAGGCCCTTGTTGTGGAGGTGCCCGATGGCGGCGACGAGCATGGTGCGCACCTCGTCGTAGGTGAGCCGGGCCTGCGCCTCGTCACGGAGCCCGTCGGCCACGGTCTCGACCGCTTCGTCGAGGTCGAAGATCGCCGCCGGCACCTCGTGCCCCAACCGAAACGCCTCCGACCCCACAAACCCCGCCGCAATCGCGAACACGATCAGCAGACCAACGACAAGAAAGATCCAGACCACAGCGTGAGACTACGGGGAACGGCAACGGCCGCCCCGAAGGGCGGCCGCAACCTCACCGCAGGCCACCGAAAGGTGGCCGAGGATGATCAGATACCGATGCGCTGAGCCAGCAGCTCGCGGTGGTAGGTGGGGTCACCGAAGAGCAGCTCGGAGCTCTTGGCCCGCTTGAAGTACAGGTGGGCGGGGTGCTCCCAGGTGAAGCCGATGCCGCCATGGATCTGGATGTTCTCGGCGGCGGCGTGGAAGTACGCCTCGGAGCAGTAGGCCTTGGCCAGGCTGGCGACCGAGGGGAGCTCGTCGTTGAGCTCGGACGCGCACCAGGCGGCGTAGTAGGCGGCCGACTTGGCCGACTCGACCTCGAGGAGCATGTCGGCGCACTTGTGCTTGATGGCCTGGAAGGAGCCGATGGGGCGACCGAACTGCACGCGGTCCTTGGCGTACTGCACGGCGGTCTCGAGCACCTTCTGGGCGCCACCGACCTGCTCGGCGGCGAGGGCCACGGCGGCGAGGTCGAGCACGCGCTCGAGGGTGGTCCAGCCGGCGCCGTCGGTGCCGATGAGGGTGCCGGAGGCACCGTCGAGCTCGACCTTGGCCTGCTTGCGGGTCTGGTCCATCGTGGCCAGGTTGGTGCGGGTCACGCCCGAGCCGGCCGGGTCGACGGCGAAGAGCGACACACCGGCGTCGGTCTTGGCGGCGACGATCAGCAGGTTGGCCTGGGCGCCGTCGAGCACGAACATCTTCGTGCCGGAGATCTTGTAGGCGTCGCCGTCCTTGCTGGCGGTGGCCTCGATGCCGCTGGCGTCCCACTTGCCGTTGGGCTCGGTGAAGGCCAGCGTGGCGATCGTCTCGCCGGAGGCGATGCCGGGGAGGTGCGCCTGCTTGGCGGCGTCGTCGCCGGCGTGCAGCAGGGCGCTGGCGGCGAGCACGCAGGAGGAGAAGTAGGGGGCGCACAGCAGGGCGCGGCCCATCTCCTCGAGCACGACGGTGAGCTCGACGAAGGTGAAGCCCTGGCCGCCGAACTCCTCGGGGATGATGAGGCTCTGGAGGCCGAGCTCGTTGGCCATCTGGCCCCAGACCTTCTCGTCGTAGCCCTCTTCGGTGTCCATCAGCCGACGGACCTCGGACTCGGGCGACTTGCTCTCGAGGAACGAACGGGTGATGCGGCGGAGCTCTTCCTGCTCCTCGGAGAAGGCGAAGTTCATGGGTTCCCTCAGGGTCGTGCGGATGCGGCCACCAGGTCGGTGGGCTGTCACGTTCTACCGAGCCTTCCGGACCAGCGCCAGGCGCAGTGTGTACGCACGTGTACGCTCCCTCAGCATGGAGCAGATCGGCGCCCGCGAGCTGCGGGCCAACCTGGCCGCTGCCCTGCGGCAAGCCGGCGCTGGCGAACGAGTGGTGGTGACGGTGGACGGGCGTCCCGTCGCCCAGCTGGGGCCGCTCGAGCCCTCGGGGACGCCGTCACTGGCGGAGCTGGCCACGTCCGGGATGGTGGAGCCGCCGCGAAGGCCGGATCGACCGGTGCCACCAGAAGCACTCGACGCTGCTGTCGACGTCCGCCTCGATCGCGTTCTCGACGAGGTTCGGGGCACATGACCCTCTACGTAGACACATCAGCCCTGGTCAGGCGGTACCTGCACGACCGCCATCGACCCCTGGTGCTCGAAGCGATGGGCACCGACGAAGAGTGGTGCGCGTCGGCTCTGGCCCGCACCGAGGCCCAGGTCGCGCTGCACAGGGCGTCGGTGTCGTCGCGCCAGCAGGCGCAGCTCTGGCGCAGCCTGCGCGACGAGTGGGAGGCCTTCTGGGTGGTGCCGCTCGACGACCGCTGCATGGCCCGCGCCGTCGAGCTCGGCGCCACCTTTGGCGTGCGCATCGTCGATGCGATCCACCT
>DATCYI010000221.1:0-4073 GCA_036570385.1 Acidimicrobiales bacterium
CATCGAAGGCGGAGCGGTCGGTGCACAGACCGAGCCGGAAGCACAGCCCGTCGAAGGCGCGCAGCTGGTCGCCGGCGGGGCCGCAGTGCCCGGCCACCGTGCCGCTGGCGCTCTGGGAGCCGGCGAAGCAGGCGCCGCCGATCAAGGTGCCGCCGAAGTCGGCGTCGATGCCCGTGTCGACCACCACCACGACCTTGCCATCACCGGTGTAGCCGTCGGCCCAGCGACCGGGGGCGCCGATCAGGGGGACGGAGTCGGCCAGCGCGGGCCCGACGGTGGTGCCGCGGGTGAGCACGTGCCCGACCCGATCGTCTGCCGCGAGCTTGGCCAGGCCGGCGGACGACAACTCGACGGAGGCGTAGCTCGACCCGCCCAGCGGCGCGGTGCTGGCGGGCTCGCCGCCGGCGTCCGCGACGACATCAGGCGCCGAGCGCGCGTCGTCGACCTGCACCACCACCTGGTGGCGATCGTCGTCCACCGGTTCGATCGCAGCCGCGGTCGGCACACCAGCCAGCGCGGTCGCGATCGACAGCACGGATGCGGCGAGCGCGTGGGTGATGGTTCGACGGCGAGCCAGCTTGCGCTCCTGATACGGGGACCGCCGGAGCGTACCTCCGCCCGGACGCGTCGAATGGTGTCTGACACCATTCGACGCGGGGGTCAGCGCTGGTCCTTGCGGGGCTTGGCGAAGGTGTTGAGCAGCTCGACGAGGGTGCGGACGCCGTAGCCGGTGCCGCCCTTGACGATGGCGCCGTCGACCTCGGAGGAGTCGGCCGGGCCGGCGATGTCGATGTGGGCCCACGGGATGCCCTCGCCGACGAACTCCTGCAGGAACACGCCGGCCGCCAGCGCGCCGCCCCAGCGGGCGTCGGTGATGTTCTTCAGGTCGGCGATCGTGCTGTCGAGCTTGCCCCGCAGGTAGGTGGGCAGGGGCAGCGGCCACATCGGCTCACCGGTGGTGTCGGCCGCGCCCTGCACCTGGGCCAGCCAGCCCTGGTGGTTGCCCATGAGGCCCGCGGTGCGGTCGCCGAGGGCGACCATGCACGCGCCGGTGAGGGTGGCGAGGTCGACGATCGCGTCGGGCGCGCCCTCGGTGGCGAGCGAGAGGGCGTCGGCGAGGATGAGGCGCCCCTCGGCGTCGGTGTTGAGCACCTCGACGGTCTTGCCGTTGCGCATCTTCAGCACGTCGCCGACGCGGGTGGCGTCGGGGCCGGGCATGTTGTCGGTGAGCGGGATGTAGCCGACCAGGTTGACCTTGGCGCCGAGCGTGGCGACGGCCCTGAAGGTGCCCAGCACCGCGGCGGCGCCACCCATGTCGCCCTTCATGCCGACCATGCCGTCGGAGGGCTTGAGCGACAGGCCGCCCGAGTCGAACGTGATGCCCTTGCCGACCAGGGCGACGGTGCCGCGCGCCTTGTCAGCCGTGTAGCGCAGCGTGAGGAAGCGGGGCGGCTGCGTGGAGCCGCGGTTCACGCCGAGGACGCCACCGAGGCGCTCGCGCTTGATGTCCTTCTCGTCCCACACCGTCACCTCGAAGCCGCAGCGCTCGCCCTCCTTGGCCACTCGCTTGGCCAGCTCGGGCGGGGTGAGCGAGCCGCCCGGCTCGTTCACGAGGTCGCGCGCCCAGCTCGCCGCCTCGGCCAGCACGATGCCGCTGTCGATCGCCGTCTGCGTCCGCTTGCCGCCGCCACCCACGATCGCGGCGCGGGTCAGCTTCGAGGGCTCCGACTTCGACTTGAAGGTCGTGTACTGGTAGCCGCCGAGCGCGAGGCCCTCCGCGATGGCCTGGGCGCCGCGGGCCATGTCGCCGACGTCGGCCAGTGAGCGCAGCAGGTCGATGGCGATCGCCTCGTGGCCCTTCGCGGCGCGAGCGAGGCAGCCCGCGGCGTGGCGCAGCACCGACGGGTCGACGTCGGCCGCCTTGCCGAGACCGACCACGAACATCGTGCCGCCGTCGTCGGTGGGCACGGCGCACACGTCGCCCTTCTTGGCCTCGAAGCCCTGGCCGGCGAGGAAGTCGTAGCCGTGGTCGTCGCCCCCCATGGTCTCGCTGGTGACCCCGACCGCCAGTGCGGCGATGTCGTCGGGAGCGGTTCGGACGAGCTCTGCGGTGATGGGCACGATGCCTCCGTTGGGGTGGTGGGTGGTCAGCGGCCGCGCGCGGTGAGGGTGGCGTCGCCCTCGACCCAGCGGGCGAGGGTCCAGAGCACGGAGCTGAGGCGGTTGAGGTAGGGGACGGCGAGCGAGCCGGGCTCGGCTATGGCCACGGCGCCGCGCTCGGCGCGCCGCACGACCGTGCGGGCCAGGTCGAGCAGCGCGGAGCAGCGGTCCTGGCCGGGCACCACGAACTCGCGGGGCAGCTCGAAGCGCGCCGACAGGTCGTCGATGAGCTCCTCGAGCTTGGTGATCATCTCGAGGGTGACGAGCGAGCCGCCGGGGATGAGCTTCTCGCGGTTGGCGGCGTCAGTGGCGAGCTCGGCCATGAGCACCCACAGGTCGCGCTCGAGGGCGATGAGGATGACGTCGAGCTCGGAGCCGTGGGGCACCTCGGCGCGGGCCACGCCGATCGCTGCCTGCGCCTCGTCGACGGTTCCGACGGCGTCGAAGCGGGGCGACGTCTTGGGCTCCCGTCCGCCGTAGAGGAGCCCTGACGTGCCGTCGTCACCCTTGCCGGTCCACATGCGAGCCACGACCGCCCACCCTACCGATGCGTCACCAGGTGTCGATGTTGGGGCGCTTCTTGCCGGTGCGGGGCGCGAGCGGCGGCGCCGACGCGAACGACGTGGTGATCCAGCGCCGCGAGTCGGCCGGGTCGATCACGTCGTCGATCTCGAAGTAGCTGGCCGCGTTGAGCGCCTTGCCGTGCTCGTACATGCGGTCGACCATCTCGTTGAACGTGCGGTCGCGCTCCGCGGGGTCTTCGATGGCCTCGAGCTCCTTGCGGTAGCCGAGGCGCACCGCGCCTTCGAGGCCCATGCCGCCGAGCTCGCCGGTGGGCCAGGCCACGCAGAACAGCGGCGTCTTGAAGCTGCCGCCGGCCATGGCCTGGGCGCCGAGGCCGTAGCCCTTGCGCAGGATGATCGTGCCGAAGGGCACCGTGAGGTTGGCGCCGGTGACGAACAGGCGGCTGACGTGGCGCACGAGCGCGGTCTGCTCGGCGTCGGGACCGACCATGATCCCGGGGGTGTCGCAGAGGAAGAGGATCGGCAGGTCGTAGGCGTCGCAGAGCTGCATGAAGCGCGCCGCCTTGTCGGCCCCGTCGGCGTCGATGGCGCCGGCCAGGTGCAGCGGGTTGTTGGCGATCACGCCCATCGGCCGGCCCTCGACGCGGATCAGCGCGGTCACCATCCCCACGCCGAACTGCGAGCGCAGCTCGAGCACGGAACCTGTGTCGGCCAGACCGTCGATGGCGCTGTGCACGTCGTAGACGCGCAGGCGGTTCTCGGGGATGACGTCGCGCAGCAGCGCCTGGTCGGGCGCGGTCCAGTCGTCGACCGGACCTGAGAAGTACGAGAGGTACTGCTTGGCGGTGGCGACGGCGGCAGCCTCGTCGGGAACGAGCACGTCGACCACGCCGTTCGGCACCTGCACGTCCATCGGACCGATGGCCTCGGGTGCGAACACGCCGAGCCCACCTCCTTCGACCATCGCTGGCCCGCCCATGCCGACGTGGGCGCCCTCGGTGGCGATCACGACGTCGCAGCAGCCGAGGATCGCTGCGTTGCCGGCGAAGCAGCGGCCGCTGGTGATGCCGACGAGCGGCACCAGCCCGCTCAGCTGCGCGAACAGGTTGAAGGCCAGGCAGTCGAGGCCCGACACGCCCATGCCGTCGGTGTCGCCCGGGCGACCGCCGCCGCCCTCCGTGAAGAACACGATCGGCAGGCGCTGGCGCTCGGCCAGCTCGAAGAGCCGGTCCTTCTTGCGATGGTTCTGCAGGCCCTGGGTGCCGGCCAGAACCGTGTAGTCGTAGGACATCGCGATCGTCGGCCGGCCGCCGACCGTGCCGACGCCGGCGACGAGGCCGTCCGCGGGCGTGCGCTCGATGAGGTCCTGCAGCTCGCGGCGGCGACGCT
>DATCYI010000222.1:0-2501 GCA_036570385.1 Acidimicrobiales bacterium
TGTAGCGCCAGCCGCTGCGGCGATGGCTCCCTGGCCCGCGAGATCGGCGCTGGCGGCGGTGCCCCGCTCGTCGGCCTTTGCCAGCGCGGCGAGGTCGTCTGCGGAGAGCCCGACGCCAGGGGTGGGGAGCCATCGGCCCGACTCCACCAGCGGAGCGGCCTCCTCCAGGAACGCCGCCAGCGCGGCGTCGCGGCCCTCCGGCTTGGCGTTGATGCCGGCGGAGCCGCCGCCCACGTTCAGACCGAAGCTGGCCGCCGCGTAGGTGGTGGAGCGGGCCAGCAGCTCGGCGCCGTCGCGGAGCACCTTGGGGGCGAGGCGCACGACGCCGACCGCCGGTGCGCCGTCGAGGTCGAAGGCGATGAAGCCGTCGGTCGAGGTGAGCTTCTGGATCGGCATGTGAGGGGTTTCTAGTCCAGCCCGACCCCGCTTGGCCCCTTCGGCCGTCGACTTGGGCGTCTCAGGCGACCGATAGCGTGGTGAGGTCATGAGCGAAGCCGGCAGCCACCTCCTCGAGGGCCTGAACCCCGTCCAGTGGGAGGCAGTCACCCACACGGATGGGCCCCTGCTCATCGTGGCGGGCGCCGGTTCGGGCAAGACGCGGGTGCTCACGCACCGCATCGCCCACCTGATCCAAGAGCACGGCGTCAGCCCGTTCGAGATCCTCGCCATCACCTTCACGAACAAGGCCGCCGACGAGATGAAGCACCGCGTCGGCGCCCTGGTGGGGCCGGTGGCGGAGAAGATGTGGGTGTCGACGTTCCACTCCGCGTGCGTGAGGATCCTGCGCCGCGACGCCGATCGCCTCGGCTTCCCGAAGTCGTTCACGATCTACGACCAGGCCGACGCCAACCGCCTCACCGGCTACGTCATCCGCGACCTCGGGCTCGACCCGAAGCGCTTCCCGCCCCGGTCCGTGCACGCCACGATCAGCGCGGCCAAGAACGACAACATCGGCCCGGTGGCCTACGCCGAGCGGGCCCAGGTGATCTACGAGCGCAAGATCGCCGACGTCTACACCGAGTACCAGGCCCGGCTCCTCCGGGCCGGCGCCATGGACTTCGACGACCTGCTCGGCAACACCGTGCAGCTCCTGCAGCGCTGCCCCGACCTGCTCGAGCACTACCAGCGCCGCTTCAAGCACGTGCTGGTCGACGAGTACCAGGACACCAACACGGTGCAGAACGAGCTGGTCCTGCTCCTCACCAAGTCCCACCGCAACGTCTGCGTCGTGGGAGACGGGGATCAGTCGATCTACAAGTTTCGCGGAGCTGACATGCGGAACATCCTTGACTTCGAGACCGCGTTCCCCGACGTCACGGTTGTGGTGCTGGAGCAGAACTACCGGTCCACCCAGAAGATCCTCACCGCTGCGAACGCGGTCATCTCCAACAACCTCGGGCGCAAGCCGAAGGAGCTGTGGACCGACCGCGGTGATGGGCACCCGATCGTTCGCTACCACGGCGACGACGAGGTCGACGAGGCGCAGTGGGTCACCCGCGAGATCGCCCACCTGCACGACGGCGGCGACATGCGCTGGAGCGACATCGCCGTCTTCTACCGCACCAACGCGCAGAGCCGCGTGCTCGAGGAGCACCTGGCCCGGATGGGCGTGCCCTACAAGGTCATCGGCGGCACCCGCTTCTACGACCGGCGCGAGATCAAGGACGCCCTCGCCTACCTGAAGGCCGTGATCAACCCCACCGACGAGGTGTCGGTGAAGCGCGTGCTCAACACGCCCAAGCGCGGCGTCGGCGACTCCAGCATCGGCAAGCTCGACGCTTACGCGTCGGCACGGGGCATGTCGTTCATCGACGCCCTGCGCCGGGCTGACGACGCCGGCGTCGGGGGCAAGGCCGCCAAGGGGATCATGCAGTTCCTCTTCCTGCTCGACAGCGTCGACCAGCTCGCGGTCGACGACAAGCCGGCCCCGCTGCTCGAGGCCCTGCTCGAGCGCTCCGGCTACCTCGACGAGCTGCGCGCCGAGCGCTCCATCGAGAGCGAGGGTCGCCTCGAGAACCTGGCGGAGCTGGTGGGCTCTGCGCAGGAGGCCGAGTCGATCGAGACGTTCCTCGAGCAGGTGAGCCTGGTGTCCGACGCCGACGAGATCGACGGCGACTCGAGCCAGGTGATGCTCATGACGATCCACGCTGCCAAGGGCCTCGAGTTCCCGGCGGTGTTCATCATCGGCATGGAAGACGGGGTGTTCCCGCACCTTCGCTCCATCGGTGAGCCCGACGAGCTCGAGGAGGAGCGGCGCCTTGCCTACGTGGCGCTCACCCGGGCCCAGGAGAGGCTCTACCTCTCGCATGCCTGGAGCCGCACGCTCTACGGAGGCACGCAGTACAACCCGCCCAGCCGGTTCCTCGACGAGATCCCGGCCGAGCTCGTGAACCTCATCGAGCAGCGGCGGGCCAGCCGCGGCGGCCGCACCTACGGCGGTGGCGGTAGCGGCTACGGCGGTGGCAGCTACGGCGGGGGTGGCCGCGGCGGGCGCCGCATGT
>DATCYI010000223.1:0-9463 GCA_036570385.1 Acidimicrobiales bacterium
CGACCCGGGGTGGCGACGGCGGTCACCGCCATCAGGCCGGCCGCTGGAAGGTCACGCGCCAGTCGCCGGTCTCCAGCTGCTCGGCCTCGTGCACGAAGCCCTGCGAGCCGAGCACGCCCTCGAGCGGCACCGGCTCGAACGGCACGAGGATCACCAGCGGCTGCTCGTCGTCGAGCTCGGCGACCGCGGCCATGATCGAGTCGAAGGGCTCGCCGCCCTCGGCGATCGTCGGCCGCACGTCGAGGATCCGGGCCCGACACGTGATCGACGCGGTGTAGACCTCCGGGCCGTCGTCGCCGTCCTCCCACTGGTACTGACCGGCACGGGTCGCCTCGAGCTGGTAGCGCAGCGGGGAGGGCCGGTGGTCGTTCACCAGGGCGAGGGTCTCGCCCGGAGCCAGCGCGTCGAGGTCCTCGAAGATCCGGCGGTGGCGCTCGGCGGGGGGCATCGTGCGGAGGTCGAGAGTGGGCATCCGTGTTCTCCTGAGTTCTTCTAGTAGATACTAGAGAATCTTCCAGGGTCTTGTCGGCCCTCGACCAGGGCCGAAGGTCCCAACTCCTGCCCCGCGCCGCGCTCACACGTGCCGGAGCCTCCTACTCGGACCGGCCGTGGCGGCCCGCGCCCGCCGCGAAGCGGGCGGCGCCCTCCTGGGTCTCGCCGCTGCTGATCGTCTCGAGGCCGTGGCGGTACTCGGCGAGCAGCGCGTCGTCGAGCCCCAGGCCCCACTGCTCGTAGGACGAGAGGCGATCGCTGCGCAGGCAGCGCTGGGGCAGCGCCGCGAGCTCCTGGCCGAGCTCGATGGCCGCGGCCAGCGCCTGGCCGGGAGCGGTGAGGCGGTTGACCAGGCCCATGGCCCGGGCCTCCTCGCCCTGCACGCCACGGCCGGTGAGGATGAGGTCGAGGGCGTGGCTGTGGCCGATGAGGCGGGGCAGCCGGATGGTGCCGCCGTCGACCAGGGGCACGCCCCAGCGGCGGCAGTAGACGCCGAAGGTGGCGTCGGTGGCGGCGACCCGCAGGTCGCACCAGATCGCCAGCTCCAGTCCGCCGGCCACGGCGAAGCCCTCGACGGCCGCGATCACGGGCTTGGCCAGGAGCATCCGCGTGGGCCCCATCGGGCCCGGCCCGTCCTCGGTGACGCGGTTGCCGCTGCCCGCGGACACTCCCTTGAGGTCGGCGCCGGCGCAGAACGTGCCGCCCGCGCCGGTCAGCACGCCGACGGCCACGGCATCGTCGGCGTCGAGCGCGGCGAAGGCGGCTTCGAGCGCGTCGGCCGTGGGCCGGTCGACGGCGTTCCGGCGCTCGGGCCGGTCGATGGTGACGACCCGGACCGCGCCGTGATCGGTGGTGGTGACTGTCGCGGGGGAGTCGGTCATCGGCCTCTTCTTCCTGGTGTGGCTGTCGCGATGATGCCGCGAGCAACACCACGATGGTGTCGAGGTTGAAGCCGCGCGTACTTCGTGGTCGTATGGCGGAGATGCACACCGCGACGGGAGGCTCGTGACCTACGTGAACAAGCGCTCTCGCCGGGTTCGCGAGGGCCTGATCGGCGGAGCAGCGGCAGCCGGTCTCGTGGTGCTCATCTACGCAGGCTCGAACGGCCTGTCCAACTTCGACTCGGCGCTCATCGGCTACGCCGTCGGGATCGTGGCCCTCACCTACGCGGTGGTCAGCCGCTACGCCCGTTGGCTGCGGATGCCCTCGACGGGTCGCTACTGGCGCCGCGGGTGGCAGCTGCTCACGTCGTGGTCGTCGTTCAAGGCCCTGCCGGGACTGCTGCCCCGGGCCATCGCCGGCCAGCTCCTCGGGCAGGGCTTCATCCGGCGCCGCGGCTGGGTCCGCTGGATCGGGCACCAGTGCCTGTTCTGGGGCGTGATCGGCGCCACCTTGATCACCTTCCCGCTGGTGTTCGGCTGGCTGGCCTTCAAGCTCGAGCCCGGCACCACCGAGACGTACCGGACGTGGGTGTTCGGCTTCAAGACCATCACCTTCGACGCCACGTCGTTCTTCGGCTGGTCGATGTTCCACGCCCTCGACTACACGGCCGTGCTCGTCATCGCCGGCTGCGCGATCTTCCTGTGGCGCCGCTTCCGTGATCGAGCCGTCATCGCGGGGCAGCGCTTCGGCTACGACATGGTGCCGCTACTGATGCTCATCGTCATCTCGGTCACCGGGCTGCTGCTCACCGCGTCGGCGAGCCTCTTCGAGGGCTCGTACTACGACTTCCTGGTGGTCATCCACATGGCCGCGGTGGTGCTGTCGCTGGTGTTCATCCCGTTCGGCAAGTTCTTCCACGTGCTGCAGAGGCCGGCGTCGGTCGGCATCCAGATGTACACAGAGGTGAACGGGCGAGCCGAGCGCCAAGCCTGCTCCCGCTGCGGTGAGCCGCTGGCTCCGGCGGAGTTCGTCAACGACCTGAAGGCCACCCTCACCGAGCTGGGCCAGGACTACCGGATAGACGACTCGTCGAGCGACGCGGGGCACCTCATAGAGCTGTGCCCCCGCTGCAAGCGGGTCGCCCGCGCCGGAGGCTTCTACGCCGCCAGCGGATCGAGCTTCGCACGATGAGCACCAGCCGACGTCGCCGCCTGGCCCTCAACACCAGGTACCCCACGCCGCCCGGGGTCGCCGACCTCCACTCGGCGGGCGCCGAGGCCACCGGCGGCTGGGAGACCGACAAGGCTGACGAGCGCTGGGTCTCCACCCACTGCGCGTTCTGCGGCGTCCAGTGCGGCATGCACCTGCGTGTGGCCGCTGGCGAGGTCGTCGGCGTCGAGCCCCGGATGGACACCCACAACAAGGGCAAGCTCTGCCCGAAGGGCGTCGCGGCGTACCAGCAGATCAGCCACCCCGAGCGCCTCACCCACCCCCTCGTCCGGGACGGCGGCGTGCTGCGCCGGGCCAGCTGGGATGAAGCCCTCGACCGCGTGGTCGACGGGATCCGCAAGGTGCAGGCGGCCGGCGGGGCCGACGCGATGGCCACCTACGGCGGGGCGTCGATGGTCACCGAGAAGACGTACCTGCTCGGCAAGTTCGCGCGCGTCGCCCTGGGCACCCGCTTCACTGACTACAACGGCCGGATGTGCATGGTCTCCGCGGGGGCCGCCAACTACCGGGCCTTCGGGATCGACCGCACCGCCAACCCGGTCACCGACGTCGCCCAGGCCGACGTGCTGATGGTGCTCGGCGCCAACGTGCCGGAGACCTTCCCGATCTACATCCGCTGGTTCTGGGAGGCCATGGACCGCGGGGCCACGATGATCTGCGTCGACCCGCGTGAGACGGCACTGGCGCGCGTCGCCCAGATCCACCTGCCGATCCGGCCCGGCACCGATGGCGCCCTGCTCAACGCGATGCTCCACGTGGTGATCCGCGAGGGCCTCGTCGACGAGAGCTTCGTCGCCGACCACACCACCGGCTTCGAGGCGGTGGCCGAGTCGGTGCAGGCGTGGACGCCCGAGCGCGCCGCCGAGGTGTGCGGCGTACCGGCCGCCGACATCGTGCGCGCCGCCGAGATCTACGGCCGGGCCGACAAGGCGATGGTCAGCCACGCACGCGGGATGGAGCACCAGGTGATGGGCTCCCGCAACGCGATGGCGGCCATCAACCTGTGCCTGGCCACGGGCAACATCGGCCGCCCGGGCGCCGGCTACGGCACGATCACCGGCCAGGGCAACGGTCAGGGCGGTCGCGAGCACGGCCAGAAGTGCGACCAGCTCCCCGGCATGCGCCACTTCACCGATCCCGGTGCCATCGAGCACGTCGCCGCGGTGTGGGGCATCGACCCGGCGGACATGCCCGGGCCGGGCGAGCCGATCTTCAAGCAGCTCGAGCGCATGGAGGCCGGCGAGATCCGCGGCCTGATCAACATCTGCTCCAACCCGATGGTGTCGTGGCCCGACCAGGCCCGGGTGCGCCGCATCCTCGAGGGGCTCGACCTCTACGTCGTGATCGACATCTTCCTGTCGGAGTCGGCCCTGCTGGCCGACGTGGTGCTGCCCGGCTCAGCGTGGGCCGAGAGCGAGGGCGTCGTCGCCAACAGCGACGCGCTGGTGTGCAAGATCAACAAGGCGCTCGACCCGCCGGGCGAGGCCAAGCCCGACATGTGGATCCTCAACGAGATCGCGCAGCGGCTCGGCAAGGGCGAGCACTTCCCGCACCAGACGCCCCGCCAGGTGTTCGACGAGCTGCGGCGCGCGTCTGCTGGTGGACGCGCGGACTATGCCGGCATCACCTACGAGCGCATCGAGGCCGAGGGGCCGATCGCCTGGCCGTGCCCCACCGAGGACCACCCGGGCACGCCGCGCATGTTCGAGGACCTGCGCTTCTACACCGACGACGGCAAGGCCCACTTCAACGTCATCGAGGTCGAGCCGCCGGCCGAGGAGCCCGACGACGAGTACCCCATCCGGCTCACCACCGGCCGCAACGTCGCGCAGTACCTCTCCGGCAACCAGACCCGCCGGCTCGGCTACCTGAGCGACCAGACCCCGGCGCCGTGGGTGGAGATCCATCCCGACACGGCGGCGGCCCACGGCATCGGCGACCGCGCTCCCGTGCGGGTCACCAGCCGCTGGGGCACGACGGTGCTGCCAGCGCTGGTCGTGAAGACCGTGCGCCCCGACACGGTGTTCATCCCCTACCACTGGGGTCAGCCCGTCGCCGCCAACCAGCTCACCAAGGCCGCGTTCGACCCGATCAGCTGGATCCCCGCCTTCAAGACGGCGGCCGTGCGGATCGAGGCGAGCGATGAACCGGCCTGGCCCGTCACGCCACCACCCGTCTGGGAGGCTCCCACCCGATGACGATGGAGCGATCGATCTTCGTCGACCCGTCGCGCTGCATCGCCTGCGGCGCGTGCGTGGCCGCGTGCCGCGAGTGCGACTCGCACCGAGGGAAGTCGATGATGAACCTCGACTTCCTCGACCGCGGCAGCTCGACCGAGGCCCTGCCGACGGTCTGCATGCACTGCGTCGACCCGGTGGCGCCCTGTGCCCAGGTGTGCCCGGTCGACGCCATCCTCGTGAGCGACGACGGCGTCGTGCACTCACCCGACCCGTCACGCTGCATCGGCTGCCAGAACTGCGTGCACGGCTGCCCGTGGGGCGTGCCGAAGTTCGACGTCGAGGAGCAGCTCGCGTACAAGTGCAACCTCTGCTACGACCGCACGTCCGTGGGCCTCGGCCCGATGTGCGCCACCGTGTGCCCGTCCGACGCGCTGTACTACGGCACCGCCGACGAGGTCCGGGCGGCGCGACCCCGACGGGAGGTCGTCGACGTGTTCCGCTTCGGTGCCCAGGAGCTGCAGAGCGGCAACTGGATGGTCGTCCCTGAGGAGTTCTCAGTGCTCACCTTCCCGTTGGTCGGCCCATGACCGAGCCCGCCGACCGGCCCTCCGAGGTGCGCGTGCAGCCGCGGCGGCGCACCAACCCGCCCGACAGGGCGCTGGTCGACGAGCGGGTCGGCCGCCTCGCCACCGATGCCCTTGTCACCCGCCGCGGGTACCTGAAGATCCTGGGCATCCTCTCCGGCGGCCTGGCGGTGGGGAACGTGGCGGTGGCCCTCGGCGCCTTCACGCGCCGCACCGAGGGCGCCGACGAGGACCTCGTGATCACCGACGACGTCGAGTCGCTGGCCGTGGGCGACGAGGTGCGCTTCACCTATCCCACCGACAACGACCCGGCGGTGCTGCTGCGCCTCGACGAGGACCTGTACGTGGCCTACTCGACCGTCTGCACCCACCTCGCCTGCGAGGTGCTCTGGGTGAGCGACGACCGCGACCTCTACTGCCCGTGCCACGACGGCCACTTCGACCCGACCAGCGGCGCCCCCACCTCCGGACCGCCGCAGCGGCCGCTCCCTGAGATCGTCCTCGAGCGGCGAGGCAACAGCATCGTCGCCGTGGGCGAGGGCCGGATCCGGGAGGACCAGGACTGATGGCCGTCCCGCCCCGTCCCGTGCGGGCTCTGCCCAACGCTCCCGCCCAGGAGTCCGAGGCGGGTGTCACCACGGGCCTGGTCACCCGGATGGTGATCGTGGCCACGGTGGTGCTCGGTCAGCTCTTCGCCCTCACCGTCGCGCTGGAGGCCTCCCTGGTCGACCACGACAAGGAGGCCTGGCTGCTGGCCGGGTTCTCGCTGGTGTCGTTCGCGGTGGTGCTGGTGCTCACCCGCGTCGAGCCGCCGCCGCGAGCCAGCCGGCTTCCCGGTCGGGCCAGCAACGAGGCCGGCAGCTACGTCGCCCGCCCGATCGACGAGCTGCCTCTGCGGCCTCCGACGGATCGAGCGCCGGTCGAGCCGGAGCGGTGAAGGAGCCGTCGAAGCCGGTCCCCACCGGATGGCTCGGCGGTCAGATGGCGGCCGCGGTCGGGGGGCTCCTCGGGCGCTTCCGCCTCACCCGCCTCGCCGAGCGCCACGACTCAGCTCTGGTCATGGGCGCCTTCGCGTTCGTGAACGGCTGCCTCGGCATCGCGGTGATGAGCGCGGTGGCGCTGGCCACCGGGTCGCCGTTCGTGTTCCCGAGCCTCGGGCCCACGGCGTTCCTGCACTTCTACACGGCGATGGCGCCCGCGGCGTCGCCCCGCAACACGATCTGCGGACACCTGATCGGGGTGTGCGCCGCAGTGCTCAGCCTGGCGCTGTTCGGGCTCAGCGACGCCGGTCCTGCGCTGTCCACCGGCATGTCCGGCGCCCGCGTGGGCGCGGTGGCGCTGAGCCTCGGGCTCACCAGCGGGGCGATGGTGTGGCTGAAGGTGCCGCACCCACCGGCCGGTGCCACCACGATGATCATCTCGCTCGGGATCCTCACCGGCGCCGACAACCTCGCCGTGCTCATGGTCGCGGTGCTGATGCTCACGGCCCAGGCGTTCTTCATCAACCGCTTGGCCGGCCTGCCCTACCCGCTCTGGAAGCCCGCGCCCGTCACCTGAAGCACCACCTACCTCGGTCATGAGACCGAAGTAGGTTTCGCGCCATGCGCAGATCCGACAGAGCGGTCTCCGCGGGGGCTTGGGTGCTGGAGAACGGCCATCGCACGCTGCTGCGGCTCACGGGCGGGCGGTTCCCCCGCAAGATCATGGGGATGCAGACCCTCGAGCTGCACACCATCGGCCGCAAGTCAGGCGAGCGTCGCACGACGCTGCTCACGTCACCGATCGTCGACGACGACAGGGTCGTGCTCGTGGCCTCGCGGGGCGGCCACAGCGAGCACCCGGGCTGGTACAAGAACCTCGTCGCCAACCCCGATGTCGAGATCACGATCGACGAGCACACGCGGAAGCTGCGGGCTCGCACCGCGTCGGCGTCCGAGCGGGAAGAGCTGTGGCCGCAGGTCGTGGCTCGGTACAAGGGCTACGAGGGCTACCAGAGCCAGACCGAGCGCGAGATCCCGGTGGTGATCTGCGAGCCGGCCGCAGGCGACGCATGACCGCCATCGATGCCGCCGACGAGCACGTGGCGTCCGACACCGTTCGGACCTTCTGCCGGGTGTGCGAGCCGGCCTGCGGGCTGGTGGCCGAGGTCGACGGCGGCGTGCTGGTGAGCCTGCGCCCCGACCGCGAGCACCCGGTCACCCAGGGCTACGCGTGCCACAAGGGCCTGGCCATGGCCGACGTCCACGCCGACCCCGACCGGCTCGACGCGCCGCTGCGGCGCCGCCCCGACGGCACCTGGGAGCCCCAGTCGTGGGACGACGCCATGGCCGAGGTCGGAAGCCGCCTCGCCGCGGTGATCGAGGCTCACGGCCCCAGCGCCGTCGCCGTCTACACCGGCAACCCGCTGGCGTTCAACGCGCTCGGTCAGGCCGCTGCCGGCTCGCTGGCGCGCGGCCTCGGCGTGCGCCGCTCGTTCTCCAGCGGCACCCAGGACTGCGCCAACAAGTTCACTGCCAGCGAAGCGGTGTACGGGTCGTCGACCATCCACCCGATCCCCGACCTGGCGCGCACCGATCTCTGCCTGGTCGTGGGCGGCAACCCCCGCGTCAGCCAGGGCAGCTTCTTCGCCATCCCCAACGTGGTGCGCGAGATGAAGCAGGCCGCCAGCCGAGGCGCCCGGTTCACGTTCGTCAACCCCCGGCGGATCGAGACGCCCGACAAGGGCATCGGCGACACGGTCCAGATCCGGCCCGACACCGACGTCTACCTCCTCGCCGCGCTGCTGCACGAGATCGATCGCCTGGGCGGCCTCGACGAGGGCGTGCTGGCCCGCCACGGCGCCAACGTCGACGGCCTGCGCGAGTTCGTCGCCCGCTACGACGCCGACCGCGTCGCGCCCGTCACGGGCGTCCCGGCCGAGACCACCAGGGAGCTGGCCGCGGCGTGGGTCGCCGCTGAGGCGCCGAGCATCTACGCCTCCACCGGCATCAACATGGGTCGCCAGGGCACGCTCGCCTACTGGCTCGTGCAGATGCTGGCCTTCGCCACGGGCCGCCTCGATGCGGTGGGCGGCAACCTGAAGTCCGACGGCTTCTACCCGAACTCCAAGGCCGGCGCAGCCGACGCCGCCCGCATGTACGCCGACACGGAGTGGGGCGCGCTGCGCCGCGGAGCCCTGCCGGGGAACCTGATGGCCGACGCCATCCTCGACTCCGACGAGCCGGTGCGGGCGATGATCGTGGTGGCCGGCAACCCGCTGCTGTCGATCGGCGGCGGCGACCGGATGCACAAGGCGCTCGAGCTGCTCGAGCTGCTGGTGTGCATCGACCTGTACCGCAACGCCACCGGTGAGCTGGCCCACCACCTGCTGCCGTCCGCCGACATGCTCGAGCGCGACGACCTCAACATCACCGGCATCGGCCTGTCGCACCAGCCGTTCGCGCAGTACACGCCTGCCGTCGTGCCGCCCCGGGGCGAGCGCCGCAGCGAGTGGTGGATCTGCCACCGCCTGCTCCAGGCCGCCGGTCGGCCCTCCGAGCTCGACGACCCGGACCACGACCGCTGGTCGAAGTGGCGTCACATGCTCGCCCGCGGCTCCCAGATCGACCTGGCCGATCTCGAGGCCGACCCTCGTCCCGTCGTGCTGCCCAGGCCCGAGCCCGGCCGGTTCTACGACGAGCAGATACAGACGCCCGACGGCCGGGTCGACTGCTGCCCGCCCACGTTCGCCCCCGCGCTCGATGATGCGGAGCGCATCTTCGAGGAGCTGCGCGACGGCGCCGACGGGCTCACGCTCATCCACCGCCGGGATGCGTGGATGATGAACTCGTGGCTGCGCAACCTGCCTCGCATGCAGAAGGGCGGGCGCACCACCAACCCGCTGTGGATGAGCCCTGACGACGCAGCGGCCCGCGGTCTGGTGGAGGGTTCGATGGTGCAGGTCCACAACGTGAACGGCGCGCTCGAGGCCGTCGTGGCCTTCGACGACGCGCTGCTCCCCGGTGTCGTTGCCATGTCCCACGGCTGGGGCAACCGCAACAACCCCGGCATGTCGGTGGCGCAGTCCGCCCCCGGCGTCAACGTGAACGTGCTGCT
>DATCYI010000224.1:0-9138 GCA_036570385.1 Acidimicrobiales bacterium
GCCAAGAAGGCCGGTGCCGACATCGACCTGGTGGCCGTGAACGATCTCACGTCCCCTGAGATCAACGCTCACCTCCTGAAGTACGACAGCACCCACGGCGTGCTGCCGGTGGACGTGAAGGCGACCGGCGACGGCATCACCGCCGGCGACGACAGCTTCAAGGTGTTCGCCGAGCGCGACCCGAAGGCGCTCCCGTGGGGCGATCTCGGCGTCGATGTCGTTATCGAGTCCACCGGCATCTTCACCGACCGCGACAAGGCTGCTGCCCACGTCGAGGCCGGCGCCCCTCGCGTGATCATCTCTGCCCCGGCCAGCGGTGCCGACGCCACCTTCGTGGTGGGCGTCAACGACGACACCTTCGACCCGGCCGCTCACACGATCGTGTCGAACGCCAGCTGCACCACCAACTGCTTCGTGCCGATGATCAAGGTGCTCGACGACGCGTTCGGCGTGGAGAAGGGCCTCATGACCACGGTCCACGCCTACACGAACGACCAGAACCTGCTCGACCTCACGCACAAGGACCTGCGCAGGGCCCGCGCCTCGGCCGTGAACATCGTGCCCGCCTCCACCGGTGCGGCCAGGGCCACGAGCCTCGTGATGGAGTCGATGAAGGGCCGCCTCGACGGCACCGCCCTGCGGGTGCCGATCCCCGACGGCTCGATCACCGACTTCACGGGCATCCTCGGCAAGGACGTCACCGCCGACGAGGTCAACGAGGCCTACCGTGCGGCCGCCGCATCCGGTGCGCTGTCGAAGGTCCTCGTCTACAACGAGGACCCGATCGTGAGCTCCGACATCGTCGGCTCGCCGGCGAGCTGCACGTTCGACGCTCCGCTCACCATGGCCATGGGCAACATGGTCAAGGTGCTCGGCTGGTACGACAACGAGTGGGGCTACTCGAACCGCCTCGTCGACCTCGCGCTGATCGTCGGCGCCGCCAACCAGAAGTAGCGGTGGCCCGCGTCCCGGTCCTGGAGGACCTGCTGCCCATCGAGGGCAAGCGAGTGCTCCTGCGCGCCGACTTCAACGTGCCCGTCCAAGACGGCCGGATCACCGACGACCTGCGGATCCGCGCCGCCCTCCCGACCATCGAGTGGTTGCAGGGGCAGGGCGCCACCGTCGTGGCCTGCACCCACTTCGGACGGCCCAAGGGGCAGGCCAACCCCAAGTACTCGGTGGCACCCATCCGAGCGCGCCTGGCGGAGCTGGCGCCCGGCGTGGAGCTGCTGGAGAACCTGCGGTTCGACCCGGGCGAGGAGGGCAACGACCCCGCGTTCGTGGCCAAGCTGATCGAGGGCTTCGACGCCTACGTGAACGACGCCTTCGGCGCGTCGCACCGCGCTCACGCCTCGATCGTGGGACCGCCCGAGCACCTCCCCAGCGCCGCGGGGAGGCTGCTGGCCAAGGAGGTCGAGGTGCTCCTCGACCTGCGCGAGAAGCCCAACCGACCCTTCGTGGCCGTGCTCGGCGGCTCCAAGGTCAGCGACAAGCTCTCGGTCATCGAAGCACTTCTCGGGGTCGCCGACGAGGTGCTCATCGGCGGCGGCATGTGCTTCACGTTCCTGAAGGCCCAGGGCAACCCGGTCGGCGACTCGCTGTGCGAGGACGACATGGTCGACACCTGCAAGCGGCTCCTCGACAGCGGCGCCGCCATCCGGCTCCCGTCCGACGTCACCGCGCTCGGACCCGGAGGCGAGATCGGCAACCCCGACGCCGGTGGCGACGTGCGACAGCTCCACACCTCGATCCCCGACGGTTGGAAAGGGCTCGACATCGGACCGGGCTCCTCGGCCGAGTTCTCCGACGCGATCCTCGATGCCCGCACCGTGTTCTGGAACGGGCCGATGGGCGTCTTCGAGGACCCGCGCTTCGAGGCCGGGACGCGCACCGTGGCTCAGGCCGTCGCTGAGTCGCGTGCCTTCACGGTGGTCGGCGGCGGCGACTCGGCGGCCGCTGTCGCGCAGTTCGGCCTGGCCAGCCAGATCGACCACATCAGCACCGGTGGCGGCGCCTCGCTCGAGCTGCTGGAGCAGGGCGACCTCCCCGGCCTCGAAGCCCTGCGGGGCGAGCAGCCGTAGCCGGTGTTGCATCCGAGGTTGGGGGCATGGGTGCACGTGGGACGTGCCGTCATGCCCCGAACCTCAGAAGGCGGCGAGGTTGGGGGCATGGGTGCACGTGAGGCGTGCCGTAATGCCCCGAACCTCAGGAGTCAGCCGGCGTTGGCGGCGGCCTTGGCCCGCTGGCGCTCGGCCTTGACCTCGTCGGCGGTCGACCCGACGGTGTCGGCGGCGTACGCCTCCCGCTGGCCCAGCGGCTCGTCCCGCCCCTCGGTGGTGTCGTAGCGGGTCTGGCGCTCCATCTCGGAGTCGAGCTCGGCGCCCAGCAGCACCACGACGGCGGTCAGCACCAGCCACAGCATGGCCACGATGATCCCGCCCAGGCTGCCGTACGTCTCGTTGTAGCTGCTGAAGTTGGAGACGTAGACGGAGAACAGCGCGGACCCCATGAGCCACAGCACCGTGGCCACGACCGCGCCCGGCGACACCCAGCGCCACTCGGCTGCGTCGCGGCTAGGGCCGTGGCGGTAGAGCACTGCGAGGCCCGCCCCGAACGCGATGGCCAGCAACGGCCAGCGGGCGATGCTGATGGCGGTCTTGGCGGCGTCGCCGAGCACCGAGTCCTCGAGCAGGGCCGGGACCACCGTGAGGATGCCCAGGGAGACCAGCACGAACATGATCGCGCCCACGGTCAGGAGCAGCGCGATGCCCCTCACCTTGAAGAAGCCGCGACCCTCCACCTCGTCGTAGCAGGCGTTGAGCGCGTCCATCAGGTGCTTCATGCCGCTGGAGGCCGACCAGAGGGCGACGGCCAGGGCGATGGCGAGACCGATGCTGACGGACTGCGAGGCCTCGCTCGTGATGGACGACAGCTGGCTCTCGGCGAGGTCGCGCACCTCGCCCGGCGCCGCTCCGAGCAGGTCGGTGACGTGGCGGCCCACGTCGGCGGGGTCAGCGACCAGGCCGTAGATGCCGACGGTCGCCAGCAGCGCGGGCACGAGCGCGAGCAGGCCGAAGAACGCGACGCCGGCGCCGAGGAGCACGATCTGGTCCTGCTTCGCCTCCCGCGCCGTGCGGGCCAGCACATCTCGCCACCCTCGCGGAGGGATGTCGGTGGGTGACTGAGCGCTGCGACCTCGCTCGTCGCCGGTGCTGCGCAGGTCGATCTCGGTGGCCATGAGGGGAGTGCTACCCAGCGGTGCCGCTGGCAATAGCCTCCCGACCATGACCAAGGCCGCCCGCAAGCCGCTCATCAGCGGCAACTGGAAGATGCACCACAACCACTTCGAGGCGCTGCAGCTCGTGCAGAAGCTGAGCTACCTCATCACCCCTGAGGACCACGACGCCTGCGAGGTGTCGGTGCATCCGCCCTTCACCGACCTGCGGACCGTGCAGACGTACTTCATGAGCGAGAAGGAGCCGATCCCGATCGCGCTGGGTGCGCAGCACTGCCACTGGGAGGAGAAGGGCGCGTTCACCGGTGAGGTGTCCGCGGCCATGCTGGCCAAGCTCGACGTGCGCTACGTGATCGCAGGCCACTCGGAGCGGCGCGAGCTCTTCGGTGAGACCGACGACGACGTCAACCGCAAGGTGAAGGCGATCCTGAAGGCGGGGATGACCCCGATCCTGTGCTGCGGGGAGACCCTCGAGGAGCGAGAGGCCGGCGGCACCGACGACAAGGTGCGGGGTCAGGTCGAGGCCGGGCTGGCCGGGCTCAAGGGCGAGCAGGTCGCATCGCTGGTGATCGCCTACGAGCCGATCTGGGCGATCGGCACGGGTCGCACGGCCAGCAGCGAGGACGCGCAGGCCGTGTGCGCGCTCGTGCGCCAGGTCGTGGCCTCAGCCTTCGGTGCCGAGGCAGCCGAGTCGGTGCGGATCCAGTACGGCGGTTCGGTGAAGCCGGGCAACGCCAAGGAGCTGATGAGCCAGCCCGACATCGACGGCGCTCTCGTCGGCGGGGCGAGCCTGGAGGCCGACGACTTCGCCCTGATCGTCCAGCATCGGCTCTGAGAGCGGCGCTGCTGAGGCGCTTTGGGCGGTCTGCTTGAGCGATCCGCCCAACGCGGAGAGCGCGAATGGGCAATCCGTCCAACGCGCACCGCATGCAGTGCTCGAATGGCGGGCCGTATCTGTGCTGAGCTGGTTCGGATGACCAGTGTCACATCGATCACCTGGTCAGTTGCACCTGCGGATCCTTCGACTTCCGGCATGCCGGTGCTATCGTCACGCCGCCACCCCGGTCCGGCCTTCACGTCCGGTCGCGGGGTGTCAAGCCATGTGGAGGAGCGGCCCACGCCACCTCCTTCCGCTGGTGTCCTGACCATGCACTAGGAGGTCCACCACGTGAGACTCAAGCGCAGGGGCATGAAGCTCCTTGCTCTCTTCCTCGGGCTGTCGCTCGTCGCCGCTGCGTGCGGTGACGACGATGACGGCGACGAGGGTTCCGAAGGAACTGACGGCACCGAAGAGACGACCGACGGCGACGAGAGCGAAGGGGTTGGCGGCGGCGAGTTCATCGACCTCGGCACCATCGTCGGTGACCCGCTGGAGCACATCGACCCGGCGCTCAACACCACGCTCGACGCCTTCCAGGTGATCACGGCCCTGTACGACGGCCTGACCGACACCGGCATCGACGAGGACGGCAACCCCGCGATCGTCCCCGACGTCGCCGAGTCCTACGAGGCCAACGACGACGCCACGGTCTGGACCTTCCAGATCCGCGAGGGCGTCACGTTCGACAACGGCGAAGAGGTCCTTCCGAGCTCGTTCGCCGCAGGCTGGGAGCGGGCTTCCGATCCCGAGTTCGCCGGTGACTACAGCTACCTCTTCAACTTCATCGAGGGTGGCGCCGAGAAGCTCGCTGGTGAGGCCGACACGCTCGCTGGCGTCGAGGCCGACGACGAGGCCATGACCCTCACGGTCACCCTCGCCGAGCCGTACTCGAACTTCGATGCGGTGGCCGGCTTCCAGCTGTTCATGCCGATGCCCAAGGAGGCCACCGAGGCCGACGACTTCTCCGCTTGGGAGAACGGCATCATGATCGGCAACGGCCCCTACAAGATGGAGTCGCCCCGCACCAGCACGGAGATCGTGCTCGTGAAGAACGAGGAATGGGCCGGCAACGCCGAGGGCGAGACCTTCGACGACCGCCTCGACCGCATCGAGTTCCGCGTGAGCGCCGATCCGGACACCGCCTACAACGCCTTCGAGGCCGGTGAGGGCCACAACGCCAACATCCCGCCCGCCCTCGTCGAGCAGGCCCAGGCCGACTACGAGACGACGCTCGACTCGCTGTTCCTCGGCTCGTACCACTTCGTGTTCAACGACCGGAACCCGCTGGTCGGTGGCGAGGAGAACCTGGCGCTGCGCCAGGCCATCTCGCTGTCGATCGACCGTGAGGACATCAACACGTCGGTGTACAACGGCAGCCGCACCACCTCGACCGGCATCGTGCCCGAGGGCATCCCCGGCTGGACCGAGGGCATCTGCGAGTTCTGCGCCTACGACCTCGACGCGGCCAAGGCCAAGTACCAGGAGTGGGTCGACGCCGGCAACACCCAGACCGAGCCGATCCCGGTTCAGTTCAACGCTGACGCCGGTCACGAGCCGGTCGTGGCGATCATGGTCGACAACATGAAGGCTGCCGGCATCGACGCCGTCGCCCAGCCGATGGTCGGTGAGACCTACTTCAGCGATCTCGCAGACGGCGCTTGCGTCTTCTGCCGCTCCGGCTGGATCGCCGACTACCCGGCGTACGACAACTTCATGTACGACCTGTTCCACACCGATGCCCTCGACGGCAACAACTACGGCTTCTCGAACCCCGAGTTCGACGCCCTGGTCGAGGAGGGCAAGCGCACTCCGGACAAGGACGAGCAGGCTGAGCTGTTCAACGACGCCGAGCGCATCCTCCTCAACGACGCCACCATGGCGGTGCCGGTCAACTGGTACCGCGGTGACTACGTGTACGACCCCGAGCGGGTCGCCGAGTTCCCGCAGGAGTTCGGCATCATCCGCTGGGAGCGGGTGCGCCTGGCGGAGTGATCCGCTGAAGTGAACCTGGGTAGGGGCGAGGGCGCGCACAGCGCCCTCGCCCTCTCCCTGTCCCTGCCCGCGCCGATCGGAGCCTCTGGTGATCAGCTACACCATCCGTCGCATCCTGTTGATCATCCCGACGGTCTTCTTCGCGCTGTCCTTCTTGTTCTTCTTGCTCTTCGCCCTTCCGGGTGACATCACCAACCTCATCGTGGGCGGCGCCGACCGCAACGTGCCCCAAGAGGTCATCGACCGGGCCGCCGAGCGCTACGGGTTGAACGATCCGCTCATCGAGCAGTTCGGCGCCTACTGGCAGCGCACCGTCCAGTGGGACCTCGGTGACTCCTACCTCAGCGGCCGGTCCGTCAACGAGCTGCTCGGCGAGAAGGCCGTGAACAGCCTTCGCCTGGGCATCTGGGCCATCCTCATCGAGATCGTGATCGGCATCTCGGTGGGCATGTACTCGGCCCTGAAGCGCTACTCGATCGGCGACAAGATAACCACGGTGGTGACCGCCGGCGCGTCGGCCATCCCTGTGTTCGTGCTGGGCTTCTTGCTGCAGTACGCGTTCGCCGTGTACCCCAACAAGCACGACTGGCCCGAGTGGATGCGCCTGCGCACCTCGCGGATGGGCCCCAACGAGTGGGACTTCTTCTTCATACCGGGCAGCGTCGAGCAGCTCCGCTACCTGATACTCCCGGCGTTCGCGCTGGCCAGCGTCTCCACGGCCCTGACGGCCCGCATGACCCGTGGATCGATGCTCGAGGTGATGCGAGCCGACTACATGCGCACGGCCCGGGCCAAGGGCCTGCGGGAGCGCCAGATCGTGCTTCGCCACGGGCTCCGCAACGCCATGCTCCCCGTGATCACCCTGATCGGCATCGACCTCGGCACCGTCATCGGTGTGGCGGTGCTCACCGAGACGACGTTCTCCTGGCCGGGCCTGGGCTCTGAGATCGCCACCTCCGTCGACAGCCGCGACCTCCCCGTGGTGCTGGGCCTCACGCTGGCGGTGGTGCTCGTCTACGCCTTCGTGAACCTCTTGGTCGACCTGTCATACGCGTTCTTCGATCCACGGATCCGTCTCGGTGGAGGAGAGTCGAAGTGAGCATCACCGACCCGGCCGCGTCTGCGGGCGAGGCCGAGCTCGTAGAGCACTCCCCGGGCGACGACCTCGGCGAGGCGCGACCCCTGCGAGTCGACGTGTGGCGCCGGTTCCGGCGCAACAAGCTGGCCATGTTCGGCCTGTTCCTGATCGTGGCCCTCGTGCTCATCGCCATCTTCGCCCCGCTGATCGCGCCGTTTGACTACGACGAGCGCTCGTCGGGGTCGTCGCGCCTCCCACCCGATCTCTTCGGCAAGCACCGCTTCGGCACCGACGTCGCGGGCTACGACCTGTTCTCGCGCCTCGTCTACGGCGCTCGGGTGTCGCTCAAGATCGGCTTCGCCGCCACCGCCATCGCCATGACGATCGGCCTCACCGTCGGCGCCATCGCCGGCTACTTCGGCGGTGTCCTCGAGACGCTCATCATGCGGATCACCGACATCTTCCTGGCGATCCCCTACATCGTCCTCGCCATCGCGGTCGCAACGGTGTTCGGCCGCAGCGAGAACTCGATCATCTTCGTCCTCGGCTTCACGGGCTGGCTCGGCATCTGCCGCATCGTGCGGGCCAGCTTCTTGTCGTTGAAGGAGCTGGAGTACGTCGAGGCCGCCCACGCCCTCGGCTACTCGAGGTGGCGGATCATGTTCCGCCACATCCTCCCCAACGCCCTGCAGCCGATCATCGTCTACGGCACCATCGCCATCGGCACCGTGATCCTCTCCGAGGCGGCGCTGTCGTTCCTCGGCGTCGGGCCCCAGTTCCCCACGCCGGCCTGGGGCCTCATGGTCGCCGAGGGCAGCGGGCAGATCACCTCCGCCCCGCACCTGCTCTTCTTCCCCGGCGCGGCCATCTTCCTGACCGTGCTCGCCTTCGTGTTCGTGGGCGACGGCCTGCGCGACGCCCTCGACCCCAAGCTGAAGTGACCGCTCCCATGTCGACCCCCGTGATCCCCGACCGCACGGCCGGCGAGCGAGAGACGCTGCTGTCCGTGCGCGACCTCCGGGCCTACTTCCACACCGATGACGGTGTGGTGAAGGCCGTCGACGGCGTCAGCTACGACGTGCACCGCGGCGAGGTGTTCTCGATCGTCGGCGAGTCGGGTTCCGGCAAGTCGGTCGGCGCGATGACCATCATGGGCCTGCTACCCGACGTGAGCGTCGAGTCGGGCGAGATCCTCTGGCGCGGGCGCGACCTGCTCACCCTCCCTGACGACGAGCGGCGCCAGATCCGCGGCGGCGAGATCGCCATGATCTTCCAGGACCCGCTCACCGCGCTGAACCCCGTGCACACCGTCGGTCGGCAGATCGGGGAGATGGCGCGGGTCCACGAGGGCCTCAACAAGAAGCAGGCGCTGGCGCGGGCTGCCGAGATGCTCGACCTCGTCGGCATCCCGCAGGCCAGCAAGCGCGTCAGCATGTACCCGCACGAGTTCTCCGGCGGCATGCGCCAGCGGGCCATGATCGCCATGGCGATCTCCTGCAAGCCCGACCTTCTCATCGCCGACGAGCCCACGACGGCGCTCGACGTGACGGTGCAGGCCCAGGTGCTCGAGGTGCTCATCGGCATCAAGGACGAGATCGACTCCGCCATCATGCTCATCACCCACGACCTCGGCGTCGTGGCCGGCCTGGCCGACTCCGTGATGGTGATGTACGCCGGTCGCCAGGTGGAGACGGGCACCACCGAGGAGATCTTCTACGAGTCCCGGCACCCCTACACGCTCGGCCTGCTGGCGAGCCTCCCGCGGCTCACCGATGAGGGTGACGAGCCGCTGGTCCCGATCAAGGGCTCGCCCCCGTCGCTGATCAGGCGGCCCACCGGCTGCGCGTTCCACCCCCGCTGCCGCTTCGCTCGCGTGCCCGGCCTCTGCAACACAGAGGTGCCCGAGCTGCGCCTGGTCGCCGGGGACGCCCACCGGTCGGCCTGCCACTACGC
>DATCYI010000225.1:0-6206 GCA_036570385.1 Acidimicrobiales bacterium
CTGTCCGCCAGAGGCCGTGACGTTGCCGGGGGTGAGGCACTGGAGCTCTCGGTTCCCGTCGCCGTAGGTCGAGTGGTACGGCTTCCACACGGATGTGTCGACCGCCGACCCGTCGAACTCATCGGACCACACCAGCCGCCAACCAGCCGGAGCCGGGCGGTCCACCGTCGTGGGCACGGGAGGGAGGGGACGGATCGCCGTGCGCCCGGGCCGATCGGGCGCTCGGCCCACGAAGTTGCAGCCGACCAGCGCTGTCGCGGCGACCACCAGAGCGATGAAGGGCAGAGCTCGGCGCACGGGATCCTCGGGTGCGGGGCTACGCGTCGGAAGGGGGATCGCTCAGGCGGCGCCGCGGCGCTTGAGCACCGCCGGCAGCGTCCGGGCGAGGATCGCCAGGTCTGACACGAGCGACCAGTTGTCGACGTAGTACAGGTCGAGACGAGCGTAGTCCTCGAAGCTGGAGTCGCTACGGCCGCTCACCTGCCACATCCCGGTCACGCCGGGCTGCACGCGAAGGCGGCCGTGGAGCTCCTCGGACCAGTCGTCCACCTCGCGAGCGAGGGCGGGACGGGGGCCCACCAGGCTCATCTCGCCCTTGAGGACGTTCCAGAGCTGCGGGAGCTCGTCGATCGACGTCCGTCGCAGCGGGGCGCCGACCCCGGTGATGCGCGGGTCGGCCCGCATCTTGAACAGCGGGCCATCAGCCTCGTTCTGGTCGAGCAGGTCGGCCAGGCGCTGCTCGGCGTCGGACACCATGGTGCGCAGCTTGAGGACGGTGAAGGGCTCGCCGTTGCGACCGATCCGCTCCTGGCGGAACAGCACAGGGCCGGGCGAGGTGATCTTGATCAGAACCGCGGACACTGCGACCACGGGAGCGGTCAGCAGCATGAG
Organism: Acidimicrobiales bacterium; assembly: GCA_036570385.1. Lineage (GTDB taxonomy): Bacteria > Actinomycetota > Acidimicrobiia > Acidimicrobiales > VFJN01 > VFJN01. Next base: position 892 of record DATCYI010000225.1, read on the forward strand.
CAGGCCGGCGAAGACGATGTCGAAGGCCCGCTTGGCGACGGGTCGCCAGCCTTGGCGCTGCACCGGCTCGACGTAGACCACGGGGAAGCGACCGAGCGGCCGAACGGTGAGGCGGTGGGACGCGATGTCGCGCAACGTGGAGGAGAGCTCGACGTGCGTGCCCTGGTCGGTGAGCTCGCGGATCAGCCGGTTGGACGAGCCGAGGTCGATGGCCGTGGCGGCCACGATCACGCCGATCGAGCCGGTCTGCTCGACCACCTCGGCTGTCTTGTCGATGGATCCGCACACCTTGATCCCGTCGACCATGGTGCCGTCAGCGTCGTCGTCGACGAAGCCGCGCACGTCGTAGCCGAGGCGAGGCTGGTGGCTGAGCATGTTGGCCAGGGCCCGGCCTTCGTCGTTCGCGCCGACGATGACGACCGGCCGCAGCATCCGTCCCTCGGCTCGCGCCCGGTCGTAGGCGGTGCGGACCGCGAAGCGCTCTGCGAGCAGGGTGCCGATGCCGGCCACCACGAAGAGGCCGAGCAGCCCGCGAGGCACGTCCGCGCCCGGGAAGGCGAAGAACACGGCGGCGCTGGCCCCGACGACGGTCCACAGGGCGGCGCTGACCACCCGGCGGACCTCCTCGAGGGGTCGGGTGACGTACCGCGCGACGTAGAGGCGGTGCTGGGCGAGGGTCACCAGCCACAGCGGCGTGATGGCCAGGACGGTCCAGACCTCGGAGGATGCGTCGGCGCTGGCCAGGTCGAGCTGATCACGCACCGCGACCACGAAGAGACCGGCGAGGACGATCGCCATGGCGTCGGCCACCACGAGCACGACCTTCGAACCGAGGAGAGACGGGCGCGCGGTGCTGCGTGAGGTGCTGGTCACCGCTCCGTCGCCTGCGAAGATGTCGCCGATCGCCTCTGCCCTTATCGCCATGCCCGGTTCCCTCAACCCTGGTCGACCACTCGAATGAGCACCCTCACCCGCGCTTCGCGCTCTTCGCGCTCTATCAACCACTGTCTGTTGTACTCACTCTCCGCGGTGCTGACCACATGCATCTGCAGCGGAGGCCCACATTCGACCACGAATCCGTCCGGAACGGCGCGAAGTTGAGCCAAACGGCCCAGCCCACGATCGAAGTCACCGGTGACGACGGCCCCGGCCTGCGCTGGCTCTTCGACATTCTGGTCCACGACAGAGCCGAAGCCGCGCGCGGTGCCGCTCGACCCCAGGATCACGAGCGCCAGACCCTGACCGAGCTGGCCGCGGTGCCGGATCCGGCCGCTTGCCGATTCGCGCTGCCGGGAGCCTCGCGACGCATCGCCGCCTCATCGCTCCGCGCCTACAACGCTATGCGCCCCCGGCCGGTGGCGCTGCGCCGTTCTGCGCTGGCCACCGCCCTGCGCCTGGGGGCTGCCCCGGCGATCCTGCGCCACCGGATCGTCGTCAGCGCCCGTGCCGGCACATCGAGCGCTGAGCTCGCCGACCACTACCTGGTCGAGCACCTCCGCCAGCTGCTGAACGTGGCCCAGCTGCACCTGGCTGTCGGGATCGCGGCGTTCGGACCCTTCGTGAAGCCCACGCTGCAGCTCTTCGACGGACGTGGCCGACCCCTCGCCTACGTCAAGATCGGATGGAACCCGGCGACCCGTCGCATCGTCGCTCGTGAGGCCGACGTCCTGGAGCGGTGGGCGCCCGTGGCCGGCATCGAGGTGCCGAAGCTGATCGGGCGGCACGACTGGCACGGCCGCGTCGTCGCGGTCACGGCCCCCCTCCCCACACGCTCCCGGCGGGTGCCCACCGTCTCCTGGCCCTGCGTGGAGGGCGCTCGTGCCATCGCTGGAGCCCACGGTCTCACCGACCTGGCGGTGGCTGACACGCCGCTGCTCGCCGAGGCGGAGGCGACGCTCGGGGTCCTCTCCGGTCACCCCGCATCCGAGCGCGCCGAGGCCGCACTGGTAGCGGCGAGGTCGGCCGCCGACGTCGTCGTGCCCCATGGGGTGGCGCACGGCGACTGGGTGCCGTGGAACCTCGCTGTTGCTGCAGGCGAGCTGGTCGTGTGGGACTGGGAGCACGCCATCGACCAGGCACCGCTCGGCTTCGACCTGGTGCACTGGGCCTACCAGCAGCGCGTGGTCGTCCAGGGTGAGGATCCCGAGTCGGCATTCGGGCAGGTGGTCTCCGACACGGCCGACGTCTGGCCGGCCCTCGGGCTGTCGCCCGAGCAGGCAGCAGCGACCGCAGCCGTGCACCGCTGGGCGATCATCACCCGTGAAGCCCTCCCGGACGTGGTCGACGGCACGGATCCGTCAGCGGGCTCGCCGGGCGATCCGTGACGAGCACCCGAGCCCCGGCCAGCAGCGATCTCGGTCGCCTGGCGCGCGGGGGCACCCTCAACTTCGTCGGAGCCCTGGCCTACGGCGTCTTGAACTTCGCGCTGGTCGTGATCGTGACGGCCAAGCTCGGGGCCGATGGCACCGGCGAGTTCCTGCTCGCCATCGCCGCGTTCAACATCGTCGCCAAGATGTGCGAGCTCGGTGCCTCGACGGGGTTCGTCAGGCTGATCAGCCACGACCTGGAGCTGGGCCTCGGCCGGCGCATCCCGGTGCTCCTGCGCGTCGGGCTGGTGCCAGTGGCCGTGGTCGGAGTGGTGCTGGGCGCAGCGATGGGCCTGGCCGCCGGGGCGATCGGCGACATCGTGGCGGACGGCTCGAGTGCCGACGGGGTAGCAGATCACCTCCGCGTGCTCGCTCCGTTCGTGCCGATCGCGGCGTTGTACTCGGTGGTGGTGCAGGGCACCCGCGGGTTCGGGACGATGCGAGCAACGGTGACGATCGAGCGGATCGCCAAGCCGCTCGCCCAGGTCGTGCTCGTCGCGGCCGCCTTGGTGCTGGCCTCCGACGACGGTGGCGTGCTCCTCGACCTGGCCTGGGCCGGCCCCGTGGCCGTAGCGACCATCCCCGCCGCGGCGTGGTTCGCGCGCCTCGCCGGGGCGGCGATGGCCAGGTCTCCCGAGCTCGCGCCTCCCTCCCCGCGAGCGGTGGCCGCGGAGTTCTGGCGCTTCAGCGCGCCGCGCGCCCTCAGCCAGCTCTTCGCCGTCGCAGTGCTGTGGTTCGACACTTTGCTGATCGGGGCCCTCCGCAGCGCTGAGGAGGCCGGCGTCTACGCCGCCAGCACCCGTTACCTGCTGATCGGCACCTTCACGGCCGATGCCGTGTCCCAGGTGCTCGGACCCAACGTGAGCAGACTGCTGGCGCGGGGCGACCGCAGCGGCGGCGAGCACCTGTACCGGGCGGCGACCACCTGGCAGCTCTGCCTCGTCGCCCCCGTCTATGCCGTGGTGATCGTGTTCGCGCCGGCCCTGCTCGGGGTCTTCGGAGAGGAGTTCACCACAGCGACGACGGCACTCGTCATCCTCTCGATCGGCATCATCGTCAGCGCCGGTCTCGGCCCCGCCGACACGGTCGTGCTGATGGCCGGCCGTAGCAGGCTCAGCCTGCTCAACAGCGCTGTCACGCTCATGGTCAACCTCGTCGGCAACCTCCTGCTCACCCCGCGCCACGGCATCCTCGGCGCCGCGATCGCGTGGAGCGCGTCGATCGTCGTGGTCGCTGCTCTACCGGCCATGCAGCTGCGTCGCGCAGCGGGCATCCGACCCTTCGGCGGCGGATCGCTGGTGGCGCTGGTCGCCGCCGCGGTGGGCGTAGGGCTGCCCTGCGTGCTCGCTCGGGCTCTCCTCGGGCCCACGCTGGCCGGGCTGGCGCTGGGCGCCGTGCTCGGCATGGCCGGGGGTGCCATCGCCGCGGGGCTCCTGCGGGAGCGCCTTCAGCTGGGCGAGCTCGTAGGAGCGTTCCGCTCGCCCGGCTCCGACGGCGCGCTGGCCGGCTCCTGATCGCGCGTCGATCAGCCCCAGCCGGTCGATCGACCCAAGAGCCTCTCGACCGCGGTGATGTCCCCGGCCATCTCGAGGCGCAGCCGGGCGGCGGTTTCCGCGTCCAGGGCGGCGGACGGCTCCGCGTTGTGCACCACGGCGTCCCGGAGCACGTGGCGGGGCAGCCCCAGGTGGTCGGTGACCTGGTCATAGGCGCTCTGTGGATCGCGGTAGAGGTCCTCGGCGAGCAGGATCAGGACCTGCTCGCGCGGATAGACGTCGAGCCAGCGCTCGAGGGCCGGGGCGTACCGGCCCTGGTCCCTGTAGGACTGGTGCCGGTGGGCGAAGCTGATGTAGCCGGGATCGCCGAGGATCCTCTCCTCCTCGCCGGCCAGCCGGCCCTCCTCGGTGGCCAGGGCGGCCTCGAAGCTGAGCGGCTCGGTGCCGTTGCTCCGGCGTTCCTTGTAGTGGGAGAAGGCCCGCTCCACAGGATCACGCAGGATCGCGATGACCCGCGCCCCAGGGACCAGATCGGCGGCCCGGGCCGGGGCAAGAGGGTGGTAGAGGTAGTAGGGCGTCGCGTCGCCGACCACCGGGTCGTAGCCGAGGTGCCGGGCGAGTCGGCGACGAGCGACGACGGTGGGGAAGTGCGAGAGGTACCACTTGGTGCCGCGCGAGTAGCCCTCGTCGAAGAAGTACGTCCCCTTGATCTTCTGGGGCCGCGGGAACAGGGACATGACGCCGGGGTGCTCGCCCAGGTAGGCGTGCAACGAGGTCGTGCCGCCCCGCTTGGCACCGATGATCAGGTAGTCGGGCGGCGGTCGCCAGCGGGCTGTGGCCATGGCGCCGACCCGCAGGGCTGCCTTTACCGCGTCGGTGGCTGTGGTGCCCGGGCCCGATCGTCGAACCCTCTCGATCAAGTCATCAGGCGCCACCGCTCATCTGTCCCATCGCTCGGCCACCGCCTGACTGGCGGAAGCCAGGCGAGGGTGCAGACTATGCACATGACCGGAGACCGAGCACGACCTCAGGGCGGGAGGCGCTGAGAGTGGACGTCGTCGTCACGGTCGGATCCGACCACCACCCCTTCGATCGCCTGGTCCGCTGGGTCGATCAGTGGGCGGCCCGCAACCCGGAGGCCTCCGTCTGGGTGCAGCACGGGCGCTCGCAGGCGCCGGAGGTCGCGCAGGGGATCGACTTCAGCCCGCACGACGAGGTGCTCGAGCGGATGGCTCGCGCCGATGCGGTGGTGACCGCTGGTGGTCCGGGCACGCTCATGGAGATCCGGGCCGCGGGCCTGCGCCCGATCGTCGTCCCTCGCAGAGGTTCGCTGGAGGAGCACGTGGACGGCCACCAGCGAGCGTTCGCCCGTCGGGTGGGCGAGCAGGGGCTGGCCACCACCTGCGAGCGGGCCGAGGAGCTGTGGGCCGAGCTCGACGCGGCCCGGTCAGACCCC